>JASHUR010000291.1 GCA_030039895.1 Acidobacteriaceae bacterium
GTGCTGGAGCGCGCCGGGCTGATCTCGCGTGGGCGCGACGCCCAGTGGCGGCCTTGCAGGCTCGATGCCGGACCTCTGAAAGAGGCGGCAAGCTGGATCGAAGAATATCGGCGCTTCTGGGAGCAAAGTCTCGACCGCCTCGACAAGTACCTGCGCCAGATGAAAGCAGCAAGGGTGAAATCAAAAACGAATGACTCGGGAAAGCCGGGTTCGAAAGCCAAACCCAAGGGGTGAACTCGTGGTTCCGTCCGCCAGTGCAGTAGAGTCTCCAGCCGAATTCGTCTTCAGCAGAACCTTCGACGCATGCCGCGAATATGTGTGGAACGCATTTACCCAGCCTGAGCACCTGAAGCACTGGTGGGGCACTCCCGGCAGCAGCATTGAGATTGTCCGCCACGAGCTGAGGCCGGGCGGAATATTTCACTACCGCATGAAGTTCCCTGACGGCCGCGCGATGTGGGCCCGGTTCATCTTCCGAGAGATTGTTGCGCCTGAGCGCCTGGTATGGCTCAACGGCTTCAGCGACGAGCAGGGCGGCCTCACGCGCAATCCTTGGGTGCCCACCCATCCGCTGGAGACGCTGAACACCGTGGCTCTCACCGAGCAGGGAGATAAGACACTGCTCACCATCACCGTGGTTCCGTTTAACGCGAGCGATGAGGAAGCGCGTGTGTTCGCAGGCGGAGTCAACGGCATGAAGATGGGCTTCGGCACCTGCTTCAAGGTGCTGGCGGATTACCTTGCGCGCAGAAGCTGACGCTTCTGAAGCAGGCCAATGAGCGCGCGGGTGCTGGGTAAAAGCGTCTTCGTTGAACATCAACGTGAAGGAGAAAGCAGATATGCAGACAGTCAATAAACTTATGATGTTGAGCGTCGCTGTCAGCGACATGAATAAGGCAAAGGCTTTTTATGCTGACAAGCTTGGTCTGAAGATCGCGTTCGAAAACCGCATCGACGACAACCACTGGTGGGCCTCGCTTTCCCTGCCTGAAGGTGGGAATTCGATTACGTTGACCACCGCTCACGAGAATATGAAGCCGGGCTCAATGAAGCTATTCTTTGCTACCTCAGATGTTGCCGCAGCCCACAAGGAGCTGGGCGCGAAGGGCGTTCAAGTGGGCCCTGTGAAAGACGATCTGTATGGCCCGGGGTCTGGCGTCAAGTGGTTGAGTCTGGAGGATCCTGATGGCGGTCAGGTCCTGCTGGTGCAAGCGTAGGTCGCAGAGTCTGTCTGCGGCACCCAGCTCTGCTTTTGCAACAGCCCCGTGGATCCTGCAGTGTGCCAACGGTCACTGCATTCATCGCACCGCATTGCTAAGTTCATGCATTGGAATGTAATTCGCGCTTGGGCCAACAGCATGTTCGTCCATTCGGGGACAAAGGACTGCTGAGGAGGTTCTTCCTATGGCGGTGGACAAGTTACGCGTCATCGTCTGGCTCTTCGCTGCCATCCTTGTCTCGGGTCTTTCCATGATTTTTGCGGGCAAGGCCCTGCATGTGCCGCTTGCTCTCATTCATAAGCTTCTCGCTGTTCTCTGTCTTGTCGTGCTTCTCCGTAATGCGGGTGCGCTCCGCGCCCTTGAAGCCCCGCCAGCTCTTCCTGCCGCGCTCGTTGTGTTCGCAGTCGCCTATCTGGCAGCTTTCATAACCGGCATTGTGCAGAGCATTCCCGCCTGTGAGAGCTCCCTCTGGCTCAACCTTCACCGCGTCGCAGCGGCCACCTCCGCCATCGCCTGCGCCGTCGCGGCTCGCTTGATCGCTATGGCTGTTCGCGCCTAACATTCGATTTCAACAGTTACCGCACGCGTCCCTCGGCACAACCAGAGCGTCGACATACCCGGCAGGAATCAAGGGTGAGCACGCTAACCGCGGTTGAAAGGAAGCTCTCCGGGAGCCGGGCAAGTGCCCCTCGATCCGCGTTCGCGATTTCAGCTGTTGCCCACAGGCCGAGTGACTCATTCACGGAACGGCAAGTGACTTGCGGATGATGCATCCGATGAGAATCGGACCCGGCCTTCAGAGGAATCCTATTTTCGGCCGTTGGCGAGATCTGTTTGTGGACGGCGCATAGGCCCCATGCCTGGTAGAGGCATGGGGCGCTCCAACAGGATTGCGCCGTGACATTGGCTCGAATCACTCTTTAAACAGGTGCGTTGCGTGGGTGATCGATGCGCCCGCGCGCATAGCGGCTGCGACAATCGCTGCTTCGGTTAGCATCGCGTCGCTGGCGCCGGCCTGACGGGCGGCCCGTACATGCAACTCGATGCAATAAGGGCATTGCGTGGTCAGCGCAACGGCGACTGCCATCAACTGCTTGTGCAGGACATCGATAGAGCCGGCCTTGAATGCCTCCTTGTCAAAGGCCCAAAACGCCTTCATCGGTTCCGGCGCATTTTCATCGAGCTTCTTCAGCCGGGTGAGGTTCTTCATGTCAAACATGCAGGTAACTCCGTTTCGATTTCGAATGAGGTGCTTCCGAAGATGAGAGGAATCGGGAGCGCGTTTGGTTACACGTATCAGGGCCTCAAGAGCGACTCCCCAAAACGCACGGGAATGGCGAAATTCGATCCTCCGAAGCCTCGTACCATCGCAAAGTTGATTCCGATGACCCGGCCCTGATCATTGAAGAGCGGGCCACCGGAGCCGCCGGAGGTGGTCTGGGCGTCATAAATGATCTTGTCGGGCAGCACGCTGCCAATGTGTCCCTGGGTAACAACAGGTTTGATCAAGTGGTGGAGTGCGAGCTCTTCCATCACCTGCCTCGGATCGCCTTTCGACGAAACTGCGATTGCCTTGAGAGTCGCTGCGTCCGTCCGGGCGAGAATCGCCTCAACGCCGGTAGGATAGCCAAGCAACACGACCGGGCTGCCGCCGACGGCCGGGCCGCGACCTTCAGCCAAGGGGATAGGCTTGATTCCCAGCCCTATAACATTCGCCTTCACGACGGCCACGTCCGCTGCGGAAGAGATTCTTTCGATTGTGATCGGGATGCCGTGGGTGACGCTGGGGAAATATGCAGTCATCTCAACAATCTTCGGCTCCAGGCCCTGATCGAGCATCACCTTGAGTTCGTCGTTCTGCCACCAGGGCTGGGCCACGTGATGGTTGGTGAGGATTTGTCCGTCACCAGATACGAGGAACCCTGTGCCGAAAACATCAATGTGTACCTCTGGCCCGATCCCGGTAAGGCTTACGAGAGGATTGTTGGATTTGTCGGTCTCAGGCTCGCCGTCGGAGTTGAGGGCGGCATAGTGCAATGTGAGCCCGGTATTGTGATCGCGGAAGGCGAGCACAATGTGGATGAGACAGACACTCGGCTCATCCGCCTGGATGATCGTATGTGCAACCCTCCGCTCGCTTTCAAGCTTCTGCAGGCGGCCTTCTACTGTCGCCACCTGGTTCTCGAGAGCGGCGTCGTCTGCCGATTCACGGCTTCCGGTTTCGTGCGCCTGGCTTGCGAGGTCCTGGCGTGCGCGTTCAAGCAGACTTTGTTGCGAGAGCACGCCGGTCTGCAAGCGCGTGACGGCGGCATAGACCCGCACATTTTCCGCGCGGTTGCTGCGATAGAGGACAAATGAGACGAGGCCAACCATGATCAGCACAAGAAGAATAGCCATGGCGCCGATGAGAAACGTGCGTTGCTCCTCGTGGACGGCTGTTACCACCTGCTGATTCGTGCTCGTGCTTTGCTCGGTAGCGTGGAGCCGTTGCTGAAGCTCGTCTTCGGCGTGTTTGCCGCGCAATTGATACCGTATCCTTGAAAGGAGCTCGGGTAGGAACTCGGCTTGGTCCAGAGGCAACGACAACGCATCGTCCGCGCCGAGATCCAGTCCCCGAGTCCGCTCCGGGGAGTTCCCATGGACTAGCATCACGACTCGTATATTGCGGGTGCTCCTGGAGCTTTTGATTTCGGAGAGAAGATCGCAACAGTCCAGCTGCGGAGGATCTGCCCCAAGAATGATGAGGTCAGGCTCGAAAGCGAGAACAGCTTTCATTCCGCCGTCGTAGTCGGTTGAAACCTCGTATCCTGCGTCAGTGAGTGCAGTGATGAGGGTTGCTCTCAAAGCGTCGTCGGACTCGACGACGAGCAATTTTCCAGTTTGGCCGTTCATAACATCCGCTTCTTCGTATGGGCGAACAGAATTAGGTGATTCCCGCAGCGAGGCCGACGCCTGTGTCAGCGCCCTTGTTTGATGCTTCCGCCGTACGGTGAGTGACGATGAACAGCGGGGAGTCGATTTCCGCGCCGATCCCGGTGTTTTGGACGGGGCCATGATCCTGGCCTGAAATGAGGTCGCGCAGCGGTGAGGCTGTGTCCTGCTGCCAAGCGTAACTATGTGGTTGGATTGTGATTCGATACGTCCCACATCTCTTCAGGATGGGCCGCTGGCAAAGGCACAGGGAATTCTGGCGTGACGCAGACCTGGCTTACGCCACAAAGGGCTTTGATTCCTGCCAAATCTCCGGCTTTCCCCCCAGCAGGAAGTAGTTCGGCTTCTGTGTGCGAAGGTCCGGCATAGCGTTCAGGATGTCCTGATAGAACGCCGGGTAGGTGCCTGAAAATTGACCTCCGTTCCAAACGGAAAGAAGCTCAGTGGTGAACAAGCCGTTCCTGTCCCCATCAGAGGATTCCTGGTCATCCTGGCATCCGGAAATCAGGAGCACGGAGGTGCCGATCTGGTTCTGGAGGCTTCGAGGATTCTGCCGCACCAGCTCGTCGTACATTTCACTGTGGGCCGCATACGCGCGGGAGACAATCCACGGGGGCACAGCACGAGACTTCCCATGATGCGTGGCCATCGTCGCAGGACTGGGCATGAGCCGGGTGACCGTGCCGCTGTGACAGCTGTCCGAGGTGACGAAGATGCGGACTCCGGCAGCAAATTCACCCCACGCCCTGTACAGTTCATGACTGATGAGCATTCGATCGTATAGCGCCCACGTATCGACCTGTTTGCCGGGGTTTTCGGCGTCGTTGATACGGCCGCCATGGCCCGAATAGGTCAATAGAAAGAGGTCTCCGCTTTGCAACTGTTCCGCAGCCCGCTTGATGCCGTCGAGAACGCCGGCAGCGGTCGCGTCCGCCGTTAGGAGGCGACGCGACGCGGAATAGTTTTGCGCGGTCGCGATTGCCAGCATGGCGGCTGCGTCCGACTCGCAGGCGTTCAGTGAGCCGTCCCAGCCTTCGTAGGCATCTGGGTCGACGGCATTCAGTCCGATATGCAGGGAGCGGGCCTGGGCGCACATTGTATCCTCGAAGACCTAGGCCTGATTTGTGACCAGCCAATCGCGAAGCGATTCAAGGTCCTCGCGGGTTGCGGCCAGATTGGGTACGGCATCGTGCGGCACATCCCTTGCACCGGCCAATGGGTGCGTCGGATGGGCGAGCGTCCGGTTGAGGGTCGTCAGGGTGCGGTCAACGATCCGAGCTTTGTCGGCCTTGGCCCTGTTCTCTGCGTCTTTTGCGGCGTCCGCCCGATCCTGGGCAACGACTGCGGCGTTCTGTGCCTGGACCGCGTGCAACTCCGCGGGCACGCGCCCAAAGAAATAACCCATGACCGTACCTAAAAGCGCGAGTCCGTAGAGCAGGATGTCTTTCTGCTGGCCAAACGACTTGTCCCGGGCATCGATTTCGGCCTTTCGGGCCGCGGCTTCGGCCTGCTGCGCCGCTGCATCTCCTGCATTTATGGCTGGCGATTGAGCAGGCGGTTGATATCTCGCGCTGTTAAAGACTTCCATGAGCATCAGCGAGGTGATTGCCAGGATGGTGATTGCGATGCCTGCAGTCACGATCTCGCGAAGCCATTGCAGGCCAGTGGAAACAGGGGCTGAAGCGCCCTGGGGGCCTGGCTCAGTATTGTTCCCGTCATTGTCTGGCATATCGTACCTCCTAACGATTACCTGGGCGGAGATTTAGGGTCACCGGAATTCGAATCCTCTGTCTTTCCGGCGGCAGGGAGTTGTATCTGACCGTTGAATTGAACTATGTTTTTGCTTCCTGAGTCTTTCTTGCTTTCCGAAGCGTCTGTCGCCAGAGTCACCGTGTTCGAGCTATAGGCAGTGCCGTTCCATTCTGTTGTGCAGACGGAAGGGTCCCTGACATCTTTTTTCCACTGCTCTATGGAGTGCTTATAGGTCTTGACCGTTACCGTTACCGTGAACGTATCCGAGCTCCCGGGGATTGATGCCTGCGAGACGTAAGGGACATTTCCCTTCGTGCCATAGCCGAGGGCCATGCCCGGCAGGGAGGTAAGAAAAGTCGCGATCGTACTCCCGGTAGAGTCATTCAATTCCGACTCACCTTCGGTCAGGGTCCCGTCCGCGGCAAGATGAACATCCGCCTTCGACGTGCCGATGAGCGGCCGGGCGGTGTTGTAGTAGTAGAGGACGCTGTAATCGACGTATGTCTGGATAGACGCGGTGTCAGAGACCAACTCGACATTGGGGTCGTGATTGAGGGCATCTGCATCCCTGACCATCGGCGCCATCGCGTCCCGGGCTGCCACGATTCTGTTTAATGCGGCGCGGTATTTTTTCCTGTCAGAGGGATCTGTGATTTTCTTTCCGGAAATTGAGCCCAACAGCGTTATGTCTCTCGCTTCTGACTGGTCGAGGGTCTTCTGACCGGAACGATCGGAGGCTGGATCTCCCTCGGTGACCTGACTGAACTTTATTTCGTAGCGCATCTCCGCCCACACAGCCTGGTGTTTACACGCCGCGGTCTTAATGTAAAAGGGGATGCCGGGCACGCTTTGCACCCCTTGACCGGGCGGAGACGGGAAACTGGCGCGCGCCGTTTTGACGGTCATGCAGCCGGGGAGAGCGAGCAACACGCAGAGAGCGAGACAGCGGACGGGAGTCAATGACGACACGCTTCACCACCCTTGCCTCTGCGTGGCTGAACAAATTAGCGGTACTATCTGCTATCGAATGTCAGGTGTCAAGCGGATTTTTTGCCGAGAGTGCACGACGGCGATGGATATTCCTGCGCAAAACAGACCATGACAAAGATGGCGGAGTCGCTGTTGGTTGCCGGGTGAATGATGGGCGAATCATGGATGCGTAGATTGACCCGACGAAATCGCCACCTGCCGCGGCGATGACTGCTCAGACGCAGAAAAACTACCCCGGGGGCTAATCCCAGTCCGTGCACCTGCCTCTAGCAGATAGGCGCGACCAATGAGCAGGCAAAAATCAGACTTAAGTTGTCGCATTTTCAATAAATCAGACTCAATTTGTCGTATATTCATAGAGGACTGATATGGTCCTATATTTATCCGCACGGCGGTGCCGTGAGCGAAAAGGCGACCTAAGTCATTGGTATATAGAAATTTATTTTCGGGTACTGGGATTCGGTTCAGCATACGGCTGATCTCCATTTCACTGGTTTTGCTCGCGGTTTCAGCTTGGGCAAGCGTGGGAGGAAGCATTTCAGGGACGGTGAAGGATCCGTCGGGGCACGTCATCGCCCGGGCAAGCGTTACGGTCAGAGAGGTTGACAACGGACTTCGCTACCAGACCAGCACCGACGGGGCGGGGTTTTATACTCTGCCCGTGCTGCCTGTTGGGCATTACGAATTGGACGTGGAAGCTGCCGGGTTCGAAACGTATCAGCGCAAGAATATTGTGCTGGACGCCACCGCTGCACTGAACTTCGATGTGGTTCTGAAGCCGGGAACGGTGCACCAGACCGTGACGGTGAACGACAGCAATCTGCACATAGAGACCAGCAGCACGCAACTCGGTGACGTGATCAGCGGGCGGGAGATGACCGCAGTTCCGCTGAACGGAAGGAGCTACACCGATCTGCTGTCTCTGCAGCCGGGCGTGGCCCCGGCGACAGCGATTACATCCAGCACGGTGCAGGACGTGGGAGCGACGATTCTCAATCCGTCCGGCACATTAAATCCAGGCACAATCTCGGTGAACGGACAGCGGGAGACAGCGAACTATTACAGCGTAAACGGAGCCGATGCAGAAGAAGATGTGAACCTGGGCACGGCGATTGTGCCCAACCTCGACGCCATTGACGAGTTCCACATTGTTACGGGCAACTTCGACGCTGAATACGGCGAGTTCAGCGGCGGGCAAATCTCGGTCATTACAAAATCAGGCAGCAACAACTTCCATGGGAACGCATTCGAGTTCCTGCGCAACACGGACCTGGACGCGCGCAATTATTTCTCCCCTACGCGGGGCGCATTTATCCAAAACCAGTTTGGCGGGACGTTAGGTGGACCGATCCGGCACGACCGCATCTTTTTCTTCACTGACTACCAGGGAACACGGCAGACCCAGGGTATCGACACGGGTGATATCAGCGTGCCGTCGAATGCGGACCGGGCGGGAAATCTTTCTGATGTAGCCAATGAGCTGACCGGAACAGTGAGCGGACCTTACCTTGCGGGCCTGCTGACGCAGAAGCTCGGCTACAGCGTGGCGGCGGGCGAACCATATTATGCGGCGGGATGCACCCAGGCCAGCCAGTGCGTCTTTCCGAAAGCGGTCATCCCGCAAAGAGCATGGTCGGTTCCGGCGCAAAGGCTGTTGCACTACATTCCTGCTCCGAACAATGCTTCAGGCACCTTCTCTACATCTGCGTACGATCAGACGCTGCGCGACGACAAGTGGTCGGCGCGCCTGGACGCAAATACGGGCCTGGGACTGCTGACCGGATATTACTTCTTCGACGACTACAGGCTGGACAATCCATATCCCGTTGCACAGAGCGGGGCCAGCGTGCCGGGATTCGACGCTCTGACTGCCGGACGCGCGCAACTGGCTTCGCTGGGGGACACGAAGACGCTGAGCGCCACGGCGGTGAATGAGTTTCATGCAAGCTTCCTGCGCGATGACACGAATCTTGGGCAGCCAGTGGGAGGAACGAATGTGAGTCTGGCATCGCAGGGATTTGTGAACGCAAACGGGAGCGACAGCATTGTGCCCCTCGATCCCAAGGGACAGAGCGTGGAGAACATCAACTTCAATGCGTATTCGATCGGGGCCGCAGCGAATCAACTGATTCAAACCAACAACACGTGGCAGGTAAACGACATCTTCTCAAAGGTGGAGGGTAACCACACAATGAAACTCGGTGTGGAGTTCCACGACGATGAGGTAAATGCCCACGCCATCGCACAGTTCAATGGCAACTTCGTATTTTCAGGAACTGAGACAGGGGACGACTTTGCGGATTTTCTGATCGGCGCGCCAAGCCAATACAATCAGAGCCAACTGAATCCGTTCTATGCACGCAACAAGTATGTCGGCGTGTTCGCCCAGGACAGCTGGCTGGCGCGGCCGGGGCTGACGCTGAATTATGGATTGCGATGGGACCGCATCGCACCCTGGTCGGAGAAATACAACCAGATTTCGACCTTCGTTCCGGGCGCAGAGTCGGTGGTATTCCCGGGCGCACCGGCGGGCATTCTTTACCCCGGCGATCCGGGCGTCGCGAAGACACTGGCCCCGGTAAGCAATCTTGGTTTTTCTCCGCGCGTGGGTGTGGCATGGTCACCGCAAACGCAGCCGGACAGCGTGCTTGGCAGGCTTCTGGGCGCACCGGGGACGACGAGCGTCCGGGCGAGCTTTGGCGTGTTCTATAGCGCTATCCAGGCACTCTCAATCGGCGTGCTGGCCGCGAACGCGCCTTACGGCACGACCTATACCAGCCCGGCTCCACCTCTGTTTGCAACGCCTTTTGTTTCGGCAGCGAGCGGAGAGAATTACGGGCAGCCTTTTCCGTACAAACTGGCTCCGCTGAACGCGTCGCGCAGTCATCCCGATCCAAATATCGACTGGAGCTCGTACGAGCCGATCAGCGGCATCCCGGGCTACGGCATTCATAATCGCACTCCATACACCGAGGAATGGATGCTTTCCGTTGAGAGGCAGGCCGGGCCGAATACCGTGTTGAGCGCGAGCTATACAGGCAACGCCAGCCACCGGCAGCCTGTGCTTGTGGAAGCGAACCCAGGCAATCCAGCGCTGTGCCTGAGCCTGAGCCAGCCGCAGGATGTACAACCGGGAACGCTGACCTGTGGGCCTTATGGAGAAAATACGGTCTATTACCCCGTCTCCGGAAGCGTGGTGAACGGAACCCGGGAGCCGCTGGGGCCGAACTTCGGGAGCAATGCGCTGCAGTCGAATACGGGCTTTGCAAATTACAACGCGCTGGAGCTGAGCGCACGCCACAGAAGTGGCCGGCTGGAGTTCTTTGCAGCCTACACGTGGGGCAAGTCTCTGGACGAATCATCGAACCTCGGCGAAGAGGTCAATCCCTTCAATCCGTCGCTGAATTATGCAATTTCATCGTTCGATGTGCGACAGAACTTTGTTCTCAGTTACGAATATCAATTGCCTTTCGACCAGCTCTTTCACGCGAACGGGCTGAGCCGCGGCTGGTCGCTGTCCGGCATCACGCGGTTTGCGAGCGGCTTTCCGGTAACACTGATCAATAATGGAGATAATTCGCTGATCGGAAGCAATCCCAATGGCGTGAATAACAGCGGCATCGACGAACCCGACTATAACGGCGGACCGCTGCATTTGAACCACAATCCGCGCAGGAATGGGAACAACTATTTCGATACCGCGGACTTCAGCATGAATGCGCTGGGCACGCCAGGCACAGCCAAGCGGCGGTTCTTCTATGGACCGGGCGCTGACAACTATGACATGGCGCTTGCAAAGAAAGTGAAGCTGTCAGATGCAAAGTCTGTGCTGCTGCGCATTGAGGGGTTCAATGTCTTCAACCACACCCAGTTCAACGGACCAACGGCAGTCGATGGCGACATCGGCAGTACAACTTTTGGAGATGTCGTCAGCGCAGCGCCGCCGCGTATTCTCCAGGCTGCAATGAAGTTCTCGTTTTAAAAGATTATCGACTGCACCCCATCGACTGTACCCTGAGAAGCCACTTTCACCAGAGATTGCGGCCCTCGGGATGAGCTGGCGAGAGCAGGTCAATGCGCGATTCAAGCAAGGTGCAGGCTTCTGAGGAGGCCGACGCCGCGCGCGGCTAGGTGCGTTGTTTATGGCTTGATGAGTTTGCGGATGTAGCGCTGGCAGGGGCGTTCGACCGTGATCATGACCAGAACGGCGGTGGAGATGAGCAGGAGGTAGCTGAGCCAGGGGTCGTACTTGGCCAGGTGCAGGCGGTTGAGGATGTGGGACTCGTGGATGATGTTCCAGAGATTGAAGTGGATGATGTAGAGGCAGTAGCTGGCCTGTCCGACCTTGGCAAAGGGATAGAAGCCGAAGAAGCGGGAGATCGGGTTGTGTCCGGCGAGGCCGAGAATGGCGAGAGCGAAGAGAGGCATAAGCAGTCCGTCGTGCATCATGGGGAACGGCATGCTGTCTCCGTAGTAAAGAATGGCGTAGATGCCGGCGACGCCGAGCAGGCCGAAGAGCAGGCGCTTGCGGGCGGCGCGGGGGATCATGGAATCGAGATCGGCGAGGGCGATGCCGAAGAGGAAGGACGGAATGTGCGGCGGCGGAGTGAACTTGAGGGCGCGAATCCAGAAGCCGTCGGTATAGCGGTTGATGTGGGCAACGCCGTCTGGGTGCAGCCACATATAGAGGCTGGGCAAGACCATTCCGAGGGCCCACAGGCCCCCCATGACGGCTAGCAGTGGGAGCAGGCGTTTGGGGCGCTTCCACAGAATGACGAACGGGAAGATGAGGTAGAAGAAGGCCTCTGTGCACATGGTCCATGCAGGCGTATTCCAGAACGTGGAGAGCCAGGGGTGCCAGCCCTGCAGGAGTAGCGGAGTGAGGACAACTCCCCAGATGAACTGCGCATGGCTGCGGACGTGCCACTCGTCGATAAGCATGCCGATGGAGAGCAGCAGGGCCAACAGATAGACGGGATAGAGGCGCGAGAAGCGGGCGATCCAGAAATTGCGGGACTTAAGCTGGCCCCTTTGCGCGCGGTCGGAGTAGTTGTAGGCCAGAATGTATCCAGACATGAGCAGGAAGAAGCTGACCGATGTGTAGCCGTTATCGACGACGGGCGCGAGCGGGCCGAACCACTTTGGGTTGGAGAAGTGGAAGAAGACGATGTTGAGCGCGGCAAAGCAGCGCAGGCCGGTGAGAGCGGGGAGAATCTCCTTCTTCTTCACCGGAGTTGGTGCGAGGACAGGGGTTGGCCCTTGGGGCAGCGATAGGTCGAGTTGTTGGGTGGCGCTCAGAACAAAAACCTTGGAATCGTTAAGCTAAGAATCGGTCAGCCTAAAACCAGCCAGCAATACAACGGTCGGCGAAAAGCCGGTTAGTGAGTTTAGACGCAAATTGGGCGGGCCGTGTCTCTTACGCCGTAACCAAAGAGCCAACCTTTTCTCCACAGATGACGCGGCGGATGTTGCCAGGCTGGTTGAGGTTGAAGATGATCATGGGCAGGTTGTTGTCTTTGCAGAGGCTGACGGCGGTGGTGTCCATGACTTTGAGGCCGAGTTGGAGGATTTCCATATAGGTGATCTGGTCGAATTTTACGGCGTTTTTCTCCATGACGGGATCGGCGTCGAAGATGCCTTCTACTTTGGTGGCCTTGAGGAGGACGTCGGCGTTGATCTCCATGGCGCGGAGCGAGGCTGCGGTGTCTGTAGAGAAATATGGGTTGCCGATGCCGGCAGCAAAGACGACGACCCGGCCCTTCTCAAGGTGGCGGATGGCGCGGCGGCGGATGTACGGCTCGGCGACCTGGTTCATGGTAATTGCGGACATGACGCGGCAATGGAGGCCGCGCTTCTCGATGGCGTCCTGAATGGCCAGGGCGTTGATGACGGTGGCGAGCATGCCCATGTTGTCGGCGGAAACACGGTCCATGTCACGAGCGTGCTCGGCGACACCGCGAAAGAAGTTTCCGCCTCCGACGACGATGGCGACCTCAACGCCAAGCTCGGAAACCTCGGCGATTTCGCCTGCGATTTCGTGGACCCGGGCTACATCGACTCCGAAGCCACGGCCAGCGGCCAGGGCTTCTCCTGAGAGCTTCAAAACGACGCGTTTGTACATTCCCTTGAAGTATCTCATGGTGCTGGCCCCTTCGCTACGCTCAGGCCAGGCTCCGGGCACATGCGCTTGGCGCCATACAGGAACTTTCTTTTGAGGGCAGCCTTTGGCCAACAACGGAGCTGCCACAGATTGGTACAGTTATGACCGCGATTTATAGTCCTGCTCGAAGAAATTGTTCAGTTCGGCGTAGGGAGTGATGCCCTCGAAGGCGGTGACGGTTCCCTGCTCTGCCAATTCCTTTGCGGCGCGGATGAATCCTGTCCAAGCGGCGCGGGCGAACGATGAGCCGACGCTGATGCGGCGGACTCCTAGCGCTGCCAGATCGGCCACACTGAGACCTGTATTCGAGCTGAGCAAGACATTGACTGGTTTTGGAGCTACGGCGGAGACGATGGCCTGAATGTCATCGGATTTTGTTGGGCCGGGCGCGTAGAGGACGTCAGCGCCGGCTGCGGCGTATGCCTGGAGGCGACGGATGGACTCATGGAGTGGACCGGGATGACGGACGAGGAAGCACTCGGCGCGGGCGGTCAGGAGAACATCGGCGCCGGAAGCGTCGATGGCGGCCCGCGCGGCTTTGATTCGGTCGACAGCGAGGGAAAGATCGTATAGCGGCTTTTCGGGGTTTCCGGTTGCGTCCTCGATGGAAAGGCCGGCGACTCCGGTTGCGACGCAGAGCCTGACATTCTCCGCAACACCAGCGGGATCGTTTGCATAGCCCGATTCAAAGTCGGCATTCACGGGAAGCTCGGCTGCAGCAACGACCTCTGCAATATGGGCAAGTACCTCGTCGCGCGAGATAGCCCATTCTGCGTCGGGAATGCCGCGCGAGAAGGCGAAGCCGCCTGAGGTCGTCGCCAGGGCCTTGTAGCCCAGGCCGCGAAGGTAGCGAGCGGTGCCGATGTCCCAGGGATTGGGAATGAGGAAACAACCGCTCTGGTGCAACCTCCGAAATTCGGTGCGTCGCGCAGAAACATCCAAAGGCGTCATGAGTGGTATTGTATGCGGCGGGCGGGAACAGGCGCGTGAGATGCGATGCAGGCAGAAAAGAAAAAACGATCCGAAGGACGGATCGTTTTCTTGGGTTGAATTGCGAAGAAGCTAGGCTTCCGGCGCCTCTTCCGCAGCCTTGATCTGGGCAACGGTCCAGTTGGGGTCGCCAACCTTGAAGCGGGCGAAGCGACGGACGGAGATGTTCTCTCCGAGCTTGCCGACCTTGGTGGCGATAAGGTCCTTGATGGTGACGGACTGCTCCTTGATGAAGGGCTGCTCGAGCAGGCAGACCTCCTCGTAGAACTTGCCCATCTTGCCCTCGACGATCTTCTCAATGACAGGCGCGGGCTTGCCGGTGGTTGCAGCCTGGGCGCGGTAGATTTCCTTTTCGCGCTCGAGGTCCTCGACAGTCACGTCTTCCTTGCGGATGTAGCGGGGATCGGTGGCTGCGATGTGCATGGCGACGTCCTTGAGCAGCTCCTGGAAGTCCTCAGTGCGGGCAACGAAGTCGCTCTCGCAGTTGATCTCGAGCAGGACGCCGATCTTGCCGCCGGCGTGGATATAGTTCCCGACAGCGCCCTCGTTGGTGGTGCGCGACGCCTTCTTGGCGGCAGAGGCCATTCCGCGCTTGCGGAGGATGACGAAGGCCTCCTCCATGTTGCCCTTGGACTCCTGGAGAGCCTTAAGGCAGTCGCCCATCGGCGCGCCGGAGCTGTCGCGTAATTGCTTTACAAGCTTTGCATCGATTTTCTCAGTCACTGCAGACATTTCCCTTCCCGATCCCTCTTCCTTCAAAAATTCTTTGTCTCACAATCATATTTCTGCTTGGTTTATTTCATTCCCAAACACACAGAAAGCGTGGCCGTCATTCCAACGCAGCCACGCTTTCACTAAGTCCGGGCGGCCTGCCGGCCGCGGAACTCTGTTAACGGCTGCTTTCCGCCGCCTCGGCTTCTTCCAGCGCCGCCACAATGGCAGGAGCCTTGCGGATTCCGCCGCCGAGCGCGGCTTCCAGATCCACTTCATCGCCTTCGCCGAGCGTCTCGTCCGCAGCTGCTTCGGCTGCGCCTTCTTCTGCGCCAGCTTCGATGTCGGCGGTGACTCCGGCAATCTCAGCCGACTGCTTATCGCCGGCCATCTGCACGCCCTCGATCACCGAGTCAGAGATCTTGGAGGCGAAGAGGCGGATGGCGCGGAGTGCATCGTCGTTGCCGGGGATGACGTGGTCGACCACGGTGGGGTCGCAGTTAGTGTCAACGACAGCCACTACCGGGATGCCGAGCTTGCGGGCTTCCTTGACAGCGATGGCCTCGTTGTTCGAGTCGATCACAAACAGAGCATCGGGCAGGCGGCGCATGTTCTTGATGCCGGCCAGGTTGGCCTGCAAGTGCTTGCGCTCGCGCTCGAGCTTGATGACTTCCTTCTTGGTGAGCAGCTCGTAGCGGCCGTCAGTGGCCATTTCATCGAGTTCCTGAAGGCGCTTCACCGACTTCTGGACGGTGACCCAGTTGGTCAGCAGCCCGCCGAGCCAGCGCTGGTTAATGTAGAACATGCCGCAGCGGTTGGCTTCCTCTGCAATGGCGTCCTGCGCCTGGCGCTTGGTGCCGACGAACAGGATTACCTTGCCCTCAGCTGTGAGGTCGGTGACAAACTTGCTGGCCTCCTTGAACATCTTGAGGGTCTTTTGCAGGTCGATGATGTAAATTCCGTTGCGCTCGCCGAAGATGTACTCCTTCATCCGCGGATCCCAGCGCTTGGTCTGATGCCCGAAGTGGACTCCAGCTTCGAGCAGCTCCTTCATGGTGATAGTGGCCAAACAGCCTCCTTTGTGGACTGCATTTCAGGCTTTTGAGGCTTTCATTCTGTTGAAAAGCTCTAAACCCGAAATTAATTCCCGCTAAGGGAAGATTTAACTACTCAAACTCTTTGATTCATCCTTCGGCCCACAGGGTGGACCGAAGAATGAAGAAAACTGCCAGCAGGCGATTAGCGCTTGCTGAACTGGAATCTCTTACGGGCACCCTTCTGCCCATACTTCTTGCGTTCCTTGACGCGCGCGTCACGCGTGAGCAGGCCGTCGCTCTTGAGCGTCTTACGCAGCTCGGCATTGAACTGGAGCAGAGCGCGGGCAATGCCCATCTTGACCGCATCGGCCTGGGCGCTGACGCCGCCGCCAGCGACGGTGGTAATGACGTCGAAAGAGCTTCCTGTCTCAGTGAGAGCCAAGGGGCGCTTTGCGGAGACGCGCTGCTGCTCGGTGACAAAGTAGGTGTCAAACGCCTTGTCATTCACCTGGAAATTGCCGCTGCCGGGGCGCAAAAACACGCGGGCGATCGCCGACTTGCGCCGTCCCGTTCCGTAGTATTGAACCAAATCTGCCATTTAAATCCTGATCCTGTCTTAAAGCTTTATTTCCGCTTGGTTTTCTTAGGCGTTGATCTCGAGCGCCACGGGCTTCTGAGCGGCGTGCGGATGTTTGTCTCCGCGGTAAACGTTGAGCTTGGAGGCCATTTTGCGGCCGAGCTTGGTCTTGGGCAGCATGCCCTTGATGGCTTCTTCGACGATCTTCTCTGGCTTCCGCTCAAGCAGACGGGCAAAGGACTCTTCGCGCAGGCCGCCGAGGAAACCGGTGTAGCGGCGATAGACCTTCTTCTGGCTCTTGAGGCCGGTGAGGCGGACCTTCTCGGCGTTGATTACGACCACGTGGTCGCCCATATCCATGAACGGGACGTAACGGGGATTTCTCTTGCCGGACAACACACTGGCCGCTTCCGTGGCGAGACGGCCGAGGGTCTTGCCGCTGGCGTCCACGACGAACCACTTGCGTTCGATCTCATGCGCGCTCGGGATATATGTTGACATCGCTTCTTTCCTTCTCCTCAATCCTGTTCGCGCCAAAAGCCCGAACATCAAACGCAACTGCTCGCGCGCAACGCACTGCGCGGATTTGAATCTTCCCCGCTGCTTACAAACAACTGTTCGCGTGAGGCCGGCGCAGACTTGAACTTCAGTCATCTCCACGAATGCGGCGCCCGATGATACATACAGGCACACGTGGACTGCGCAAGGACTTTAGAATACGGGAATTCCGGGGTGGAAGTCAATGCAGGTTTTTGCGGATTCGCTCACTTAAGTCCGCCTGAGATCTCCAGTTTACGACGATTTTTTTCTGGGATTGGATTTACTTTGGAAAGAGCCCTTTAACTACGTCAGGGTGGTTGTGTTCCGGTAGGCCCCCATGAGTCTGGCGATGAGGACGGCCAGATAGAAGATCCCGAGCAAAGCCTGGATGATGGTGAGGGAACGCGCCTGATTTGAGGCAGCGGTTATGCCGGAGGCTCCGAGCGCGGTCATGGTTGCGAAGCTGTAATAGATGAAGTCGAAGCGGTCGAGAACCATATGGGTGTTCGTCACCGGGTTGAGGTAGAACGCGTGGGGCTGGAGCCTGTCCACAAGCTCGTAAATGCCTGTGAAGGTAAATGCGATGAGCATGTAGATGCATAGCGCGCCGAAGACTGTTTCGGAATTCGGCTTTTGGTTGGTGAAGATGTGACGGAACATGACAACGATGATGAAGATATCGAACACCAGGCTCAAGCTGATGTTGGAAAGCGAGAGCACGCTGGTATCAAAGCGGATGACACGAACGTACTGGACCAACGCTGGGATCGCAAACAGCATGCCAATCACTATGTAGCGTCGACGACGGCTGACTGCGTAGACACTCAGCAGAATCGCCACGCCTCCTATGATGCGGAAGACGACATAGCCGAAGCTGGTGTATTCCGCCAGTGGATAAAAGGCAAGTGAGGCGACCAGAAACAGGAAGAGCAATAAAAAGCGCCTACGAATAATGGAAAGCACCCATTGGGCGCCTGAGACTGCTCTTTCCTTCGTCTCTTCCCTGGTTTCAGGCATATCGTTCCGGATTCTGCACTGAATTCAGATGCGTGATTGATGGTACACCGAGGAAAAATTTCTGCCTGGGAGCGGCTTCGGTGCGGGAAGCTGCTCCACGCAGCCTACGGCATTTTCGGAAATAGGCGGCAGTAATTCCGAAAATGCCATCCTCTAGGCGGTTTTGTAGAGGGTGGAGATGAGGGCCTCCTGGCGGGACTGTAGGATACGTGCAGAGTCGGCGAGGACGCGAAGCCAGAGCAGGACGGACCCGGCGGCCATGATGAGGAATACAGGCGCGGCGAGGCCGGTATGTCCAAAGGCGCGAAGGATGAAGTAGACGGCTGCGCCGACGAGAAAAACCATTACCTCGACGAGAAGGCTGAGCAGACCGTTGCCGGCCGCTCCCTGCTCGCGGCCCATACGGACCATATTGAGGCGGTAGGGCATAGTGAGGGAGAGCAGATTGCCGACGGCGAGCTGCATGGGCACGGCGAAGCAGAGCCAGCAGAGCGTGAGCACGAGGATTTGCGGACTGGGAAGGCCGGAGCGAAGGACCACAAGGGTGGAGACGGCGAGCGCTTCCACGATGAAGATTGCGATATGGACAAGGTTTTTGGCAAGCAGGACCTTGCGAAAGGGCGTGGGGAAGAGGAAGTAGAGTTGGATTCCGGCGCCTTCAGCCCCGAGGTTGTTATAGAGGAAGCGGGTGAGACCAAGGAAACTGTAGGCGATGCCGATGGGCAGGGCAAACTGTCGGCCTAAGCCATGATTCGTTATGCCGCCGGAGCCGGTACTGAAGACGAACACGATAACGAGCGGCGCGAGGAACTGGTAGAGCATAACGCCGCTGCGCAGAAGATAGTGGACCTCTTTTTCAATGACGGCGGCAACAGGACCTGAGCCATCGAAGGTGTGGCGGCGCGGGGCGGACTTAGCGATGCGGGCCGGGGCCTGGCCGAGGCTTTCTCCGCGATACTCAGCGCGCAGCCTTATGGAGAGCAGAACGCCTGCCGCCGCGGTGAAGAGCAAGAGGAGAAGGATGTCTTCAGCAGCAGCGAGGGCATGTGCGGAATCGGCGCTGCTCAGGGCGTTGGCGGTAAGGCCGGGCGGGAGATAGTCCTGCACCTGCACGGCGAGGCGCACATCCTGCATGGTGGTGAATTCGCGGAACTCGGCCTGGTGCGCGTAATGGCTGTGGAGGGCAGGGTTGACCAACTGCAGGGCGAGTACGAAGAAGAGAAAAATGACGCCCAAAACCTCCCGCGTTTTGCGCTGAACGAGCCAGCGATTGATCCAGGCGAAGATCATGCGCGTAAGCAGGATGTTAAAGACGGCAAATAGGGTGAGAACGAGTAATAGGCCGATGAAGAACCGTGGTTGCGCAACGGTTGCACCGACGAGGACACCGAGAAGGGCGATTCCGCCAACGATGGTGCTGATATCGAGCAGGCCGAAGAGCAGGTAGAAGATGGCATACGAGGTGAAGTCGAGAGGAAAGCGGAGCAGGAAGCTGAGGTCGGCGTTCTCCTGAAAGGATGCGAGGGTGATAGGAATGACCTGCCAGATGATGAAGACGGGCCAGAGAAGAGCGGCGAAATAACGGAGGGAGCTGTGGGTGGCTATTTGCCAGGCTGAGAACCCAAGACCGATGCCTAAGCCCAGTCCGATAAGGGAGTAGAAGCCCTGCATGATGAAGCGCGCGCCGGTCTCCAGGCCGCCACGGCGGGTACGCAGAGAGTTAAGGAGCATGCGCCAGCGAAGCCATGCAACGGCGGAGAATTGTTGGCGCCGGGTGGGGACTTCGGATTGGCCGAATTTGACTATGCGAGCCACGAGAGTTCAGAGACGGATTCGGCAGATTCGGCGCCGACCGTGCTGAGGAAGATTTCCTCGAGGGTGAGTTTTTCTTCGCGCTCG
>JASHUR010000292.1 GCA_030039895.1 Acidobacteriaceae bacterium
GAACCGCTTCATGCACGTGCAGGAGCTCATCCGCATGGGCGCAAACATCAAGGTCGACGGCCGCACCGCAACCGTTCGCGGCAAGACTCCGCTCTCGGCCACTGCCGTCATGTGCTCCGATCTGCGCGCCTCGGCCTCGCTTGTTCTCGCCGCACTCGTCGCCGACGGCGAATCCATCCTCGACCGCGTCTACCACATGGACCGCGGATACGAGCACATCGAAGAGAAGCTGCGCGGAGTCGGCGCTCAGATTCGCAGAATGGGCAATGTCTTCAACGACCGCCGCGAACCCGTCGCCGCAGTTTAGCTGTATCTGTAAAGCACCACTGGATGGCGGGCATGTAAACAGCATTTCCGCCGACCTGCCCCTGTCAAGAGGCAAATCCTCTAACTACCGCCCCTTCAACCACTTCCAAATGCATTTCTAATGCCTCAATTTGCTATTCTGTACTTAAGAGGGGCTTTTCATCAGAATCCATGAAGGGCGCAGCCATTTCGACGTTGGCGGAACAAAGTGTGAACGTAACGGTCAGACGGCTGGTGCCTGTAACTC
The DNA here is from genome assembly GCA_030039895.1 of Acidobacteriaceae bacterium. Taxonomy (GTDB): domain Bacteria; phylum Acidobacteriota; class Terriglobia; order Terriglobales; family Acidobacteriaceae; genus Silvibacterium. The sequence continues at coordinate 554 of JASHUR010000292.1, forward strand.
CTTTATTAACAAGAGCGTAGCCGTAACCCTTTTCGTTGCCGCGAAATAGGGACGAAAGTCCCGTAAACCATTCAGAATCACGAGCTTGATTTTTTCACTCGAGGCACGCCAAGGGCCATTCGCAAGCACTCAAAGGCGTGGTCCACTCGCCGTTTTCTCGGCCCGAAGACTTGGAACCGAACCCCAGCCGCCGCCCAACTCTTTCAATCGAACCAGATTTCCGGAGCATCCTATGCCCGGAGGAGAGGCAAATGATCGCTGATGACAAAATCCTGCGCGAGCAGTTGGTCGAGACCCTTCGCGGCGGCCAGGCCCACGCCAATATCGTTGACGCCGTAAAGGACTTCCCGCCCGAACACTACGGAAGCAGGCCCAAAGGCGCACCATACAGTGCCTGGCAGTTGCTTGAGCACATTCGCATTGCGCTGAACGATATCTTGGACTTTTCCACCAACCCCCGGTACGCCGCCCTCAACTGGCCCGGCGACTACTGGCCGAAGCAGGACGCACCCCCTAAGCTCTCTGATTGGGACGCTTCCTTCAACGCCATCTCCGCTGATCTGGAAGCCTTCGAATCGCTCATCCGCAACCCTGAGTCGAATCTCTATGCGCGCATCCCTTGGGGAGACGGCCAGACCCTCCTTCGCGAGGTTCTGCTCGTCATCGACCACAACAGCTACCACATCGGTCAGTTGGTTATGTTGCGCAAGGAGCTTGGAGACTGGAAAGGCTGAAGATTACTTCCAGCTCACGGCCAGTTGCCAGCGAAGGCTTCGCTGCACTGCTTTCGCGAGCACCAGCTCATATTCAGTCAGCTCACTGATGACTCGTTTCGTCTCCGAGCCAAGTGCGGTTGGAAACTCTGTCAGGTACTCGAGCAGGGCCCGCACCGTCGCCAGCCCATCAGCTGGTGAAAACCATTGTGGGGGCGGCAAAGTCTTGGCCCACTCTGGATCGCCTGCACCCTCCTCCAGCAGCAGCGCCATCGAATTCTGATCTGCTGAGAAGAACTCCAGCAGCGGCTTCACGCTCAGGCGTATTGCTAGCTTCTCCAAAGCATCTTCGTTCCGGGCCAGCGCATGCCCGTTCACAAAAATGTCGAAGCCCGGATCTTCGCCTTCCACGACAATGTACATGGACGCGCTCATTGCCAGACAGTCTAACCCATCCACCCTTTGAATCTGATGGCTGAAAAAGCTGTTCGGTTCACTTTGTAATCTGAAGAGTTACCGCGCCCGTTGCATCCGCTGATGCCTCGTCAGACTTCATCAGCCACAGCAAGGCAACCACAATTATCGCCGCGCCGGATCCCATCTGCAGGGTTGGCTTGGCTCGCAGAACCATTCCGGCTTCGGCAACAGCTACCAGCGTTGTCAGCCACTGTAGACTGGCCGCCTGCCACGCCTCGATTCTGGACAGCAGCCAGAAAAGAAGCGGGAACGCGATCACCCCTTCGGCTGCTGCTAAAACCGAAAGCGATGCCACCGAAGCACCCGACCAGTTGGCCGGAGACGGTATTCCCTCTGCTCCGCTCAGGAATAGCAGAAGTACGGAGCCAGCGGCGCATTGGATTGCGCAAGAAATCAGGATATGCCCGGGACGAATGCGCCCCTTCGCATAGTTCAGCGAGAATGCTCCCAACGCGACTGCGGCTCCAAGCAGTAACACCCCGCCAAGCTGCCGCGCCGAATAATCAATGCCCTGGGCAGCCAGCAACGCGACTCCTCCCAGCCCTACCGCCATCACCGGAATTTTCCCCGGCACATCGCTCACCTTCCACCCAAAGAACAAAGCCATCAAAGGCATCGCCGCATACAAGACCGCAACCACGCCCGCCGACACCAAATCCTTCGCCCACACCGCCAAAGCAAAGGGCAACCCTGTCAAAGTAAGGCCCAGAACAATCGACGGCGCCCATGGAACGGTCTCTCGATTGCGATTCCCGCGGTTTCTCATCATGGAAGCAGCAGCCACAGCGCCGAGCAGCACCGCTGCTATCGCAAACCTTGCAGCACCGGCGAGCATCGAAGGCTCCGGAAGGGACGGCGTCAGGATCCACGAACTCCCCCACAAAACGGCGACGACAAGAAACGCTCCGGGCGCTCGCCACTTCATATCGACTCACACAAAAGCAAAGGCTGCATGCGATC
>JASHUR010000293.1 GCA_030039895.1 Acidobacteriaceae bacterium
GTGACTTGCAGCACGACGGTGGAGGGCCAGAATCGCCGATACTTATGACAACTGGAGCAGTGTATGGAGCGGCTTGCTCAGGATCGGAACAACGATTGCGACCTCGCTTGCCCGGAGCAAATTGTGGTTGCAACGGACCTTGCGGATGCCGAGCGGCTTATCCCCTATGCGATTGCTGAGGCGAAGGTCAATCTGGCTGCGTTGACATTTGTTCACGCCATGCAGCCGGATGACACTGCGGAGTCGAAGTCCGGCGTGGCTGCTACACCGAGAGCGAATCACAGTGCGGACATACGAGCCGCGATGGAAGAGATAACAAAGCTGGTGCGCGCGGCGGGAGTGTCCTGCTCGACCGTTGTGAAGTCCGGCCCGGTGGCGGATGTAGTAATTGAAATGATCCGCCGAACCGGCGCCGAACGCTTGCTTGTGGGTACACATGCACGGCAAGGCGTGGACAAGTTCCTGCTGGGCTCCGTTGCACGGAAGCTGCTTGAGAGCGCCGATGTTCCGGTATTCATCGTGGGGCCGCAATGCAAGCAGGCATCTGCCGGGTGGTCGATCAAGAATATTCTTCTTGCGTCCTCTTCCTTAAACAAGAGCACACCCAAAGCTATTGTTGCGCGTTCTATTGCGCAGCACTGCAATGCACAGCTCACGGTGCTTCATGTGCTTACCCCCGATGAGCACACTACACCAGAGCAACAAAGCACACACGGGCGTTCGGGTACACCGGCAGCTATGCTGCTGCGCCGTTCCGATAATGAAGACGTCGGGCAAAAATTGCTCGCACGCGTTACGGCGGACGATCCGGCCATCGAGATTGTCCGCGTTGCAAATGAGATTTCTGCTGATCTTATTGTTATTGGGGTCCATCACTATCCGTTTCACCTGCCCTTCGGCAAAGAGGCGACGGCCTACAGGGTCCTTGCCTCTGCACCATGCCCTGTTCTGACGCTGAAGAGTGATTCCGCCCTAATTCGGAGACATGCCTTAACCGAAGCAAGGCACACGGCTGTTCTGTAGACAGGCCGCTGCTTCCGGAGGTGTCCTTATGAAATGCGCGAATCCTCTCTGTGAACATGAAGAACTGTACTTTCGCAGCGGGACGCTTCACTCGATTGACTGCGCTCCTGCTGAGTACCTGGCGAATGGGCACGTTGTGAGACAGAAGGTGATCTGGCTTTGCGAAGAGTGCAGTGGGAAATTCATTGTCAATACCTGGAGAGCACCGGGCGAGCAACTCCAACTACGCGAACGGAAGCGGCCATGGATCCACCACGGGGACCGAGAGATTACTCGCTCAGCGGCCTGAGCATTGCCCTGTCTGCGCGGTAAGCGTCAGTGCATGCTGGATATGACAGATTGCAATGGCCAGAGCATCGGCTGCGTCTGCCGGCTCGGGCAGAACAGAAAGATTGAGCAGACGTGCGACCATGAACTGTACCTGCTCTTTTTGAGCAAGGCCGTAGCCGGTGACCGTGGACTTAATCTTGAGCGGAGCATACTCGGCTATGGGCAGCCCTGCGCGCGCTGCCGCCAGCAAAGCGATCCCGCGTATGTGACCAAGTTTGAGAGCAGACTTTGCATTGACGGAGTAGAAGATCTCCTCAATGGCAACGATGTCAGGGCGATACGACTCGATGAGCGCGCCCAGCTCCGCATAGACCAGAGAGAGCCGCTGAGCAAGCGGCTCCTTTTTTGGAAGCATGATGCCTCCGGCGCCGAGAGAAACAAGCTGTGGATTGCGGGCAGCATCGTTCCACTCCACAACGCCGTAGCCGGTGCACTCGGTGCCGCAATCAATGCCGAAGACGCGCATGGCTGGAGTGTACCGCAGGCCGCGCGCGCCGGTAATTCATCGCGAGATACCTTCGAGCGGTGAGCTGGCGGTTGCGTAGAGTTTGCGCGGCATGCGTCCGGCGATGTAGGCCTGGCGACCGGCCAGAACCGCGTGCTGCATGGCCTCGGCCATCAGGATCGGATTGGCTGCTGCAGCGATTGCAGTGTTCATCAGAACACCGTCCGCGCCCATCTCCATGGCGAGGGCTGCGTCAGAAGCGGTGCCGACTCCGGCATCTACAATGAGAGGGACTTCCGTGATTTTTTCGCGCAGGATTTGGAGCGTGGCACGGTTCTGGATGCCGAGGCCACTGCCGATGGGAGCTGCAAGCGGCATGACCGCGGCCGCGCCGGTGTCGATTAGGCGGCGCGCAAACACAATGTCATCTGAGGTGTAAGGCAGGACGGTGAAGCCTTCCTTGACCAGGGTGCGCGTAGCTTCAAGTGTCGCTTGAACATCGGGGTAAAGCGTCGCCTGATCGCCGATGACCTCGATCTTCACCCAGTCGGAGAGGCCGACCTCACGGCCGAGGCGCGCGGCGCGAATGGCTTCGTCTGCGGTATAGCATCCGGCGGTGTTTGGAAGGAGGAAGTATCGCTGCGGATCGATGAAGTCGAGCAGGGATTCTTTCGAGCGGTCAAGATTTACGCGACGGACGGCGACGGTGACCATCTCCGCACCGGAAGCTTCAATCGCTGCCTGGGTTTCCGGGCCGTCCTTGTACTTGCCGGTTCCCACGATGAGCCGGGACTGAAAGGCTTTGCCTGCGATTACGAGGGGTTCCATGAGGTTATTGTAGTGCGGAAATCATCGCGGTGTTCGCGGGCTCAGTCAGGAGTTCGCGGGGTTATTTTTCGTGCGAATTTGGCGTGGCATAACTGCGAGCCCATTCGATGATGCTGCGGACGGCGACCCCGCTGGGGCCTTTGGCGATCCACGGCTTGTCGGCGTCGAGCCAGGCCAGGGCGGCGATATCGAGATGCACCCAGGGCGTGTCCTCGACAAATTCCTTGAGAAACATGGCAGCGTTTGTGGCTCCGCCGTAGCGCGTAAGGCCGGTGTTGCGGATGTCGGCAATAGCGGACTGGATCTGGTCGCGGTAGTCGTCTTCGACCGGCAGGCGCCAGAATTTCTCGCCTGAGGTTTCAAGCGCCTGGACGAAGTGCGCATAAGCGGGCTCGTCGTTGGAGAAGACGCCTGCATTGACCTGTCCAAGAGCGATGGCGACGGCCCCGGTGAGAGTGGCTGCATCGATCAGGTGGGTTGCGCCGAGCTGCCGTGCGTAGAAGAGCCCGTCGGCCAGAACAAGGCGGCCTTCGGCATCTGTGTTGACGACCTCGATGGATTTACCCGACATGGCGATTTGAACGTCGCCTGGGCGCTGCGCATTGCCGGAAGGCATGTTCTCAGTAGCACAGATGATGGAGATGATTTTGACCTTTGGTTTGAGCTGCGCAATGGCGCGCATGGCGGCGATCATGGCGGCTCCGCCCGCCATGTCGTACTTCATTTTTTCCATGCTGTCGGCGGGTTTGAGCGAAAGGCCACCGCTGTCGAATGTAATTCCCTTGCCTACGAGGCCGAGGACGGGTTCGGCAGGCGCATTGGCCGGCTCATAGGTCATAACAATCAGGGCCGGGGGTTGATCCGAGCCTTGCGCGACGCCGAGGAAAGCCCCCATCTTCAGCTCGCGCAGTTTCTCTGTGCCGTAAATGTCGCAGCGAAGGCCGAACTCTTCGGCCATCTCGGCGGCTTTCTGAGCCAGGATGGTGGGAGTCATACGGTTTGCAGGCTCGTTGATCAGCGTACGGGCGAAGTTCTGCGACTCAGCGACGATGATACCTTCGCGCAGGCCGGTTTCGGCTGCGGCGCGGTCGGATTCGGGAACGATGATTGAGGCTGACGCGATGTTTTGGTCGGTGCGATCAGTGCGGTAAGTGTCCGACTCGAAATCGCCGACGATCGCGCCCTCGGCTATCGCGCGGCACGTCGAGGCTATATCGAAATTTGCCGGGGCCACAACGGCGAGCGAGCGTACAGCGCGGGGTTTGGCAAAGCGTACTGTGGTTCCCGCGGCTTTGCGCAGGTCGTGCACGGAAAATTTTGCAGCCCTGCCCACTCCGACTAGTAGCAGACGCGCAGCCTTGAGCCCCTGTGGAGCATGGAGGAGCGATGTCTCATTCGGCGCTGCCTTGAACTCGCCGCTCGTCACAACCCGGTCAGCGGCACGACGCACGGTTTCGTCATTCGTCAGAAGGGCAATCTTTGGCTTCGCATCCTTTTCTTTATCGGCATTTTGGTCGGCAGCAAACACAACAAGCAGATCGGTTACAAGCGTGGAAGGCCCAGAACTCAGCAAGTCAAGTTTCATCGATGCCCTTTCATGGCAGGATTCAAGCTACTTCATTGTATTTCGGTTGATCGAAGCAGAGACGCGGTCATGCAACGGAGGCCCGCAATTATGCGCGGGCCTCTGAATACAGATTTAGCGGCGTAGCGGTGGTGCTACTTCTGGAAGACCGTCAGCATCATCTGGGACTGCACCTGATTGAGCTGGTTCAACGTGGTCGCGAATGCCTGCTGATCATCGAGCGATGAACTCTTCATCAGTTCTTTCAGTCTGAAGGATGCACGATCCATCATGATCTGGGCGTCCCTCAGCTTCTTGGAATGCTCGGTAATATCGGTGTGAATCTTTGCCGTGTAGCTGCGAATTGCCTTCAACGTCGCGGTCGCAGCTGCGTCATCTCCGGCATTGAGTTGCCGGCTTGCCTTCCAGGCCATCGCGCTCACCAGCCTCGCATACAGATAGCAGCGATCTTTCGGCACTGCCTGTTCTGCTTTCGCAGCAAGAGCGGTGAGTTCCTGCGCATCGAGATATTTGTCGGGATTTCCGGCAAACGCCTGTGGAGCGCCTATGATTGCCGTAAGAGCAAGAATCAAAACGAACCGCATAGTGCACCTCCCGTGGGCGCAACGGAACGTCAGGCTATCAACCTTGCTACCTTGTGAGCTCGACAACCCGTTGCCGGGCCTGCCGCTCTTCCTCCGGAAACTTCCCGGAGGCTGATTCCAGGAACAAGCGATAGAACTTCAAGGCCTGTTCTTTGCGATGCAGATTATCACTTGCTGTTGCTCTTAGGAAGTAGGTAGCTGGAGTCTCCGTCACATATTTTGATCGCATGGTAAGTGCGTCCAGGGCCAACTGATAGTTGCCGGTCTTGGACGCCGCGAATGCGATCCCACTCCACGTGTCAGGATCATCCTGGCGGATTTTTGCTGCATTTTGTAGTAAAACAAGGGCTTCGGCATACTTGCCTTCCCGAATAAGGACCTGCCCTCGATCTGATTCCAATTCGGGATCGTTGGGGGTGGCAGTGAGCAGATCCTGATAAAGGGTGTCTGCCTGAGCGTAATCGCCTGCGTCTGTGTAGGCGTCTGCCAGCATTCGGGCAATGCTGCTGTCTTTGGGCTCAAACCGGCGCAGATTCTCAAGTACGCTTACAGCTTCATTTGCCCGCCCTTCGGCACCAAGTAGGGCTGCATATTGCGCATTCAGGGCGGGGCTGTCCGGATCGCGGGCGAGAGCTGACTTCAGAAGCGGCTCGGCATCTGTGTACTTTTTCTCCTGCATGTACAGGTGGATGAGTCCGGAAATGGCCTGCGAGGACTGCGGATTCTGGTTGAGAACTTTACGGTAGGCCTGCTCCGCGATGTCCGGGTCCCCGGCGGCCTCGGCGATTTCGGCAGCCAGGAGGGTGTCGTCGGGGGTCTCGGGAGAGATGCGGAGAGCGCCGACGAGTGCCTGCTTTGCCGTTGCGGGGTCACTCTTGTAGACCAGATGCGCCAGCGCCCGGAGCGCCTGAGCCTTGGCAGCGGGATTGGGCGGGTTGGGCTGGAGCGCGGCGGCGGCCTCAAGCTGTTCGCGCGCGCCGGGGTCGCCTTCGCTGGCGAGGATGAGGCCCAGAGCCAGGCGGGACTCGAACTGTTTGGGGTCGGCGGCGATGGCCTTGCGGTACCAATCCTTGGCCTGCGCAGTCTGGCCCTGAGTGTCGGCGCAGTAGCCCCGGTCGAAGAGTGCACGGGCATCGGTGGGATGGGCCGATAAATAGACATCGAGCAGCGCACTTGCTTTGCTGTATTTATTCGCTGCGATGTCAGCTTCGATGCCGGTGAGCGGGTTGGCGGGGGTGGGCGGCGGCTGGTCGGAGTCAACTGAGGAAGTGCCCGGCGGGAGCGGTGCGGCCTGCCCTTTGAGGATGGGTGAAAAACACAGCGGGAGCGTGAGGCTCCCTATCAGTAGGAAAACTCTGAGACGCATTAAACCTCAACTTCATTGACCGATTCACGGCCGGGTCGCCTAACTGATACTTCTTTGCGGTGACCATTGTCCAGCGACAGGCCAGTGTTGCGTGCAGGGAGCACCTTGCGAAGCCAGAAGCCGGTATGGGACTGGGACGACTGCGCAATCACCTCCGGTGGTCCAGCGGCGACAAGTTTGCCGCCTTCAGATCCGCCCTCCGGGCCGAGGTCGAGGACCCAATCGGCGGACTTGATTACATCAAGGTCGTGCTCGATGACCAGGAGCGAGCCTCCTCCGTCGATGAGCTTGCGGAAGGCAACGAGCAGCTTGCTTACATCGTCAAAGTGCAGGCCGGTGGTGGGCTCGTCGAGGATATAGAGCACGCGGCTCTGCTTCTTTTTGCCGTCGCTGCCGGTTCCGGAGCGGACGGTGGCGAGGTGCGCGGCGAGCTTGACGCGCTGCGCTTCTCCCCCGGAAAGCGTGGTGGCAGACTGGCCGAGACGCACGTAGCCGAGGCCGACCTCGTCGAGGACCGCGAGCTTTTCGACAATGCGCTGCTGGCCGGCGAAGAAGCGCAGGGCTTCCTTTACGGTGAGGCCGAGTACTTCGTGGATGTTTTTGCCCTTATAGCGAATCTCAAGCACGCTGGCTTTGTAGCGCGTGCCGTTACATTCTTCGCAGGGCAGCTCCACGTCGGCGAGGAACTGCATTTCGACCGTCACGGTGCCGTCGCCCTCGCAGACATCGCAGCGCCCACCGGGAACGTTAAAGGAGAAATGGCCTGCACTGTAGCCGCGGCGCTGGGCTTCCGGCTGCGCGGCGAAGAGCTCGCGAATCGCGTCAAAGGCCTTGATGTAGGTGACAGGATTGGAGCGCGGAGTGCGGCCGATAGGGGTCTGGTCGACCAGAACGATGTCATTGAGGCGTTCGACGCCCTTGATTTCACGAAAGAGGCTGGTGGGGTCACCGCCTTCGGTCTTGCCCAGAGAGTGAGCTACGGCGCGGTAGAGGACTTCGTGCACGAGTGTGGACTTGCCGGAGCCGGAGACTCCGGTGATGGCCACAAGCATGTTCATGGGAATGTCCACGTCGAGGCCGCGCAGGTTGTTGGCGCGCGCACCGCGGAGCCTGATCCAGTCTTTCGGGCCGCCGGGTTCGCGGCGGCGGGTGGGCGTGGGAATGATTAACTGACCGGAGAGGTACTTTCCAGTGAGCGAGTCAGGGTTGCGCTCAACTTCGGCAACGGTGCCTGC
>JASHUR010000294.1 GCA_030039895.1 Acidobacteriaceae bacterium
CAGGGCACGCCCCACACTTTTTCCGTGTACGACTTGAAGAACGTCAGGTACAGCTCCACGCCAAACCGGTTGATCAGGAAGTCCTCCAGCGTCTTCTCCGGCTTGCGCGGGAAAAACTTCGCCCACATGTACCCCATCCCGATCTTCACCGTCCGCACCGGCCCCAGCAACTTCAGCGTCGCTGCATCCAGTGACAGCGGATAATTAAAAAAATTCCTCAGAAAATAAATCCGGCTTTTACGCGGACGCACCAGCATTACGAGGTCGCCATCCGCGCTCGCGCCCGCAACTACCGTGCGCTCCTGGTTTTGATAGCGGACCGCGTGTTCACCCGCGCCATCCTCGCAACCGGAGATCGGCATCAGCTCCGTCCACCAGTTCATAACCCGGTCTGACTTGGAAAAGAACCGGTGTCCGCCAATGTCCATGCGGTTTCCGTTGTGCCGTATCGTGCGCGAAATCCCGCCAATCTCCTGGCTTGCCTCCAGCACAATCGGCTTAATGTCCGACCGTCGCGCAAACTCCAGCGCCGCAGTCAGGCCCGCAGGCCCGGCGCCGATAATCACCGCTGTTTTCGCCTGAGGCACTACTTTTCGCCTCCAGTCGGGCAGGGAAGCGCGGCGCCATCCAGGCTTGTCAAAACGCATCGCAGCGTCGCCACGCATATCGCGTGACTCATGGAAATTGTCGGGAACATATTCTTCTATCTTCGGGTCTGGCGCAGCTTTCAGCAAGCAGCATTCGCGCTCATCTGGCGGTTATGCTTTACGCAGGTACAACCGGCTGCTCGCTCTCGTCCGCAGCGTGGTCGTGCGGCAGCATCAGGCCGCCTTCGGCCAGTCTGTAGACCTGGTTGCGCCACACAATCTCGCGGCTCCCGTAGCTCGCCAGCCAGTAGCAAAAGCCCAGCAGGTCGCGCAGCGGATAGAGCACCGCCATCCGCAGGAGATGCCGGTCCTCAACCACCGCTCGGCCCACCGCAAGAGCCAGCACCACGCGCGACGTCACGCTGTAGGCCAGCAGCGCCACTCCCAATACCGGATGATGCATCGCCATCGCCGCAATGCACGCCAGCAGCCCAAACGGCACACTGAAGGTCAGCGAAGTTCCAAAGTGCCCTTTGGGCCGCGAAAACCGTGTTGACTTCATCCACCGCACCTGGTGCTTTTGCGAATCCACAAAGTCTGAGTTCAGAATCACATGGTCGATCACATGAGTCGACAGCACCACCGTGTGCCCCTTGGCCGCAATCGCATTTCCCAGCACAAAATCATCTGCGCAGTATGGCCCCAGATGCGTAAAGCCGCCTACTTCGCGCACGCACTCGCACCGCGCCGCCATTGTCGGCCCCAGCGTAAACTGCATCCCTTCCATCAGGTCCGCGGCCAGCACTCCGGCGGTCATCTCGACTGACATTCCCGCCGCCTCCAGCTTGGCCCACAACCCTTTGTCCGCCACGCCGCGATACGGGCACGTCACCGCGCCGACCTTAGTGTCTGCGAACGGAGCCACCACCTCGCGAATATAGTTCCGTGCTACGCGCACATCGCTGTCGCTGATGATGAAGATTCCATGCGCAGCCGCTTTCTCCATCAGCTCCAGCGTGCACACCTTCGCATTGATGTGCCACGGCTCGCCCGTCAGCACATATTTCACCCGGACATGCGGATACCGCGCAGCGACGCGCGCCGCTGCAAGCAAACCCTCGTCCGTAGCCACGCGAGCGCCGAACAAAATCTCGTACTCCGGATAGTCCTGCTCAAAGAAAGTCGCGAGATGCTCTTCCAGGTTCGGCTCCGCGCCGTGCAATGGTTTGAAAAGGGAAACCGGCGGGCAGAAGCTGCCAACTGTGGAAAGGGAACTGCGCTTTGCTGCGCGTCTGCACCGCACAAACCGTAGAACACTGGCAAGCACAATTCCGGTAAAAATCGACGATGTGAACAGGCCGAATAGCCCCAGCCCGAACAACAACTTAATCATAGAAATACTGTGTACCCGGCCGCCATCGCGACCGGAAGCCCTCATTATCAGAGTAACTTACTCGTCTGAACTTTCTGTCATAAATAGCCGGAATTCACTTCTTGCTCTTCGGCGGAACAACCACCGGCCGCTTCAGCGGCACAATCGCTCCCTGCTGTCCAAAGCCCTGCTGCATGCGCGTGAGCATCTCGGTTCGTACGTAGTCGACAAAATTCTGCATCTGCCGGTTCATCTCCTCCATGCGCTCCCGCATCTGCAGCACAATGGCGATGCCAGCAATATTCACGCCCAGGTCCCGGGCCAAGTTCAAAATAAACTCCAGCCGCTCCAGGTCCTCTTCCGTATACAGGCGCGTGTTGCCCTCCGTGCGCGACGGCTTCAGCAATCCCTCGCGCTCGTACAGCCGCAGCGTCTGCGGATGAATTCCATACATCTCGGCCACCGCCGAGATCATGTACGCGCCTTTGGTTTTCCGTTTCGTTGGCATTGGCCAGTCCGCCTGTTTGCAGAAATTACGCCCGTCGGCTGCGTTTCGCTACATCCACAAACAGCCGCAGCGCATGGTTTACGGATTCCGAGTTGGGGAAGGCACGTGCCAGATCCGGCTCAAGCACAATGATGTTCGTTCCCTCGGCGTATCGCTTGGCGTATTTGCCGCGCACACCACCGGAAAAGTCATACTCCGGCTTCATCTCATCTCGCGTCCTTTTCTCAGACTTCTTCATATTGTCTTTTCTCCGCCCGCGTCGCTGGCCGTGCGCTTATCAAACGAACCAAAGTACCGCTCTCTGTATGCACAACTACAAGAAGATTACCTTCATTCGACTTACCTATCATGATCCATCGCTGCTCTTCGTCCGAGTGTTCAGCGTCCGGAATCGTGACCGACAATACGTCCCCGAAAACAGTTGCCGCCTCTTCAAAGCTTACGCCGTGTTTTCGCAGGTTCAATCTTGCCTTGCGAGGGTCCCATTCAAATATCAGCGGCATCGTCGTCCTTCACCCCTGCCCAAACAGCTTTGGTTCAGCCTCGTGTGCCTGCATCATTCCAAACTTCACCACCCGCGGAAAAATCGGGTACCACTGCCCGCCGGTAATCCGGTAGGGAACAAACGCCTGCATGCAGTAGCCGCTCCGGTGCTCAATGTCCACCATCACCGCATCCGTAAAGCCTTCCTTCGAGGGCGCATCCATCGTCACATTCGATGCCGTCGCCGCCGCCAGCAGCAGTCCCTTCTTTGCCCGTTCGCTCAGTTGCTGGTTCAGCAAATCCAGCAGCAGCGGCGGGTCCGGAGGCATCCCATGCTGCGCCACCACCTCCAGCGCCACCTGCCCGTCCCTGTTCATTCGGTAGCCGAACGGCCCGAACGACCCATACCGCCGCAGCATCTTCTTCGCATACGATACGCAGGCGTTCAACACCTCGCTCGCGTCTTCGCGCATCTGCTCTTCCCGTATCGTCACCCTCGATGCCTGCTCGTTTTCCATCGCCATCAGACTTTGGCCCACATCGTCGCCCGCGGGTCATCAGGATTCAGTTTGGCGAACTCCCGCAGAATCTCCTTCGACCGCTCGTCCTGCACCCGCGGAACCATGATCTCAATCGTCACAATCTGGTCGCCGCGTTTGCCCTCATGCGCCGAGGACGGCACTCCGCGCTCCCGCATTCGCAGCTTCTGCCCGCTCTGCGTTCCCGGCGGAACCTTCAGCTGCGCCCGACCGTCGATCGTCGGCACCTCAATCTTTGCGCCCAGCGCCGCTTCCGCCACCGTCGCCGGCACGGTCACATGAATATCGTCGCCCTGCCGCGTAAACACCGGATGCGTCCCCGCCTTGATGATCAGATACAGGTCGCCCGCCGGCCCTCCATTCACGCCCGCGTTGCCTTTACCCGCCAGCCGTATCCGCTGTCCATCCCTCGTTCCCGGCTTGATGCGGAACTCAACCTGCTCCGTGCGCGTCACTGTGCCCTCGCCGTGGCAGGTCGGGCATGCATTCTCAACTTTGCCCGTGCCGCCGCACTGCGGGCACTGGATGTTGAACTTCATCCGCCCGCCCATCTGCGTCACCTGGCCTGACCCGTGGCACTCCGGACACGTATGCGATCCGCCCGTCGAGGCCTTGCCCTTGCACGTCGGGCAAACCTCCTGCCGCTGGATCTGCAGCCGCGCCGTCCCGCCGCGAATCGCCGTCCAGAAGTCCACCGGCACCTGGTACTCAAGGTCCGTGCCCGCCTGCGGCCCATGCTGCTCATGCCCGCCCTGGCTGAAAATACCCGAGAAAATGTCTCGAAAGCCGCCCCAGCCGCTGCCACTGCTGCTTGTCTGGTGCCGTCCGCCCGCGCCCGCCTGGTTCGCAAAGTCTGAAAAGTCGAACCCGCCAAAATCGAACGGAACACCCTGTTGCCCGCCGCGCCCCGCCTGTCCAAACCCTCCGCGCGCTGCTGCCTCGGCCTGCGCCGGGTCAATCTGGTCGGAATAGAACCCCAGCTGGTCGTAAATCTTCCGCTTCTTCTCGTCACTCAAAACATCGTTCGCCTCGGAGATTTCCTTGAACCGCTCCTCGGCCTTCTTATCGCCCGGATTCACATCCGGGTGATACTTGCGCGCAAGTTTGCGGAACGCCTTGCGGATGTCCTCCGCCGAGGCCGTCTTCTTCACTCCAAGAATCGCGTAGTAGTCTTTGCTTTGGGTCGCTGGCATCGTTATTTATTATCCAATCAAGACCTGTAGGGGATGACCTCATCCACCGTCCCTTTAATTCCACACCATCTTCGCTTCCACCGGCTCCATCCGCCAGAACAGGTCAGGAGCGTTCTTCCGCATCTGCGTCAAAAACTCCTCTGCCTCTTCCCGCGTATTGAACAGGACTCTGTCGTATACCTGCCCGGCCCGCACCTGCTCGCATTTCCAAAGCGTATCTGTCATCACAACACTCCTGCAGATAAAGCGTAAGGGGCACCCATTCGGACGCCCCTTCGACTCAAAAAGCACCAAGTCCGGTTACTTTTTGTCATCCACGTCCACATACTCAGCGTCGATCACGCCTTCGTCCTTCTTTGCCTCTTCGGTGGTTCCCGCCGAGGCTCCATCGGACGCCGTGGCTCCGGTCGCGCCGCCCGCGGTGTTGGCTTTGTACATGGCCTCGGCCAGCTTGTGCGAGGCTGCGGTCAGTTTCTCCCGCGCCGCGTCCAGCTCGGCCGCGCCTGCCTGGCGCTCCAGTGCCTTCTTGGCATCAGCCAGCGTCGCTTCAACATCGCTCTTCTCGCTGCCGGAGACCTTATCGCCGCTCTCCTTCAGCATCTTCTCGATGTTGTAGACCATGCTGTCCAGCGAATTGCGAGCTTCAATCTCCTCACGTTTCGCCTTGTCCTCGGCAGAATGCGATTCGGCCTCCTTGGCCATCCGCTCCACTTCTTCCTTGCTCAAACCCGAAGACGACGTAATTGTCACCTTCTGGTCTTTGCCCGTGGCGGTGTCCTTCGCCGTCACATTCAGAATGCCGTTCGCGTCGATATCGAACGTCACCTCAATCTGCGGCATGCCCCGTGGCGCCGGAGGAATTCCGGCCAGCTTGAACTTGGCCAGCGTGCGGTTCTGTCCGGCCATCGGACGCTCGCCTTGCAGCACGTGCACTTCGACCTCGGTCTGGTTATCTGCCGCCGTCGAAAACGTCTCCGTCTTCTTCGTTGGAATCGTCGTGTTCCGCGGAATCATCGGAGTCGCCACGCCGCCCAGCGTCTCAATCGCCAGCGTCAGCGGAGTCACATCCAGCAGCAGCAGGTCCTTTACTTCGCCTGCCAGCACGCCGGCCTGCACCGCCGCGCCAATCGCCACCACCTCATCCGGATTCACGCCCTTATGCGGCTCTTTGCCGAACAGGTCCTTCACCAGCTGCTGAATCCGCGGCATGCGCGTCTGTCCGCCAACCAGAACCACTTCATTGATCTTGCTCGCGTCCACGCCCGCGTCCGCCATCGCCTTCTTGCACGGCTCTACCGAGCGCTGAACGATGTCCTCAACCAGCGACTCCAGCTTGGCCCGCGTCAGCTTCTTCACCAGATGCTTCGGCCCACTCGCGTCCGCAGTGATGAAGGGCAGGTTGATCTCCGTCTCCATCGCCGTCGAAAGCTCAATCTTCGCCCGCTCTGCCGCGTCCTTCAGCCGCTGCAGCGCCATCTCATTGCCCTTGGAGCTAAGGTCCAGGCCCTCGTCCTTCTTGAACTCCTCAATTAACCAGTCCACAATCCGCTGGTCAATGTTGTCGCCGCCCAGGTGCGTGTCGCCGTTGGTCGACTTCACCTCAATCACGCCCTCGCCGACCTCAAGAATCGAGATATCGAACGTACCGCCGCCAAAGTCGTACACGGCAATCGTCTCTTCCTTCTGCTTGTCCAGCCCATAGGCCAGCGCAGCCGCCGTCGGCTCGTTCACAATGCGCTTCACGTCCAGGCCGGCAATCTTGCCTGCGTCCTTGGTCGCCTGCCGTTGTGCGTCGTTAAAGTACGCCGGAACCGTGATGACCGCCTCGGTTACCGGGCCGCCAAGATAGTCCTCAGCCGCCTTCTTCAGCTTCTGCAAAATCATGGCCGAGATCTCAGGCGGGGTGTAGTCCTTGCCCTGCGCCTCAACCACAATGTGGTCCCCCTGCTGCTTCACCTTGTAGGGAACCATCTTCATCTCGTCTGTTACTTCGTTAAACCGGCGTCCCATGAACCGCTTGATCGAGTAGATCGTATTGTGCGGATTCGTGATCGCCTGCCGCTTTGCCACCTGGCCAACCAGCCGCTCACCGCTCTTCGTAAATCCCACTACCGAAGGCGTAGTCCGGCCACCCTCCTCATTCGGGATCACCTTCGGCTCGCCGCCTTCCATTACGGCGACCACCGAGTTCGTTGTGCCCAGGTCTATTCCAATAATCTTTGCCATTTTGCTGCCACTCCTCAAACTTTCAGTGCTCTGTTGATTCAGCCTTATGCAAGCTTCGCACTTGAGTCACTTATTGTCAATCTATCTGATGCTAAAAACTTACCCCCGGATGCAAATCTAGCCGCCAATCCTTGAATCTTACGCCCGCCCATGTGTATCGAATTGATAGATTTAGCCTTCGGGATCAAGGCCGCGCCCGCCGGACAGCCCGTCAAACCCCGGATTTACCCCTTGTAACGCCGAGGAAAATGGCAGATTTCTCCACTCAAGAGCCCCAGAATGCGGGCGTAAATCCCTGGCTTGTTGCCATTTCCGTCATGCTGGCGACCTTTATGGAGGTGCTCGACACCGCCATTGCCTCCGTCGCCCTCCCGTACATCGCCGGCTCGCTGTCCGCCTCGACCGACGAAGCTACCTGGGTCCTCACCAGCTACCTGGTCGCCAACGCCGTCATCCTTCCCGCCAGCAACTGGTTCTCTCTCAAGTTCGGACGCAAGCGCTTCCTTATCACCTGCGTCATCATCTTCACCGTCTCGTCCTTCTTCTGCGGAGCCGCGCCCACCCTCGGTTTCATCCTGCTTGCCCGCATCGTTCAGGGCGCCGGCGGCGGCGCGCTCCAGCCTCTTTCCCAGGCCATCCTGCTTGAAAGTTTCCCGCCCCGCATGCGCGGAGCCGCAATGGCCATCTTCGGCTTTGGAGTGGTCATCGCTCCCATCATCGGTCCCACCCTCGGCGGCTGGCTTACCGATACCTACAGCTGGCGCTACGCCTTCTACATCAACATCCCCATCGGCATCCTTGCCGTCCTCATGATCAGCCGCTTTGTCCACGACCCGCCCTACATCAAGAACGCCAAGCCGAGCAAGTTCGACAACATCGGCTTCGGCCTGCTTGCCGTCTGGACAGGCTGCCTGCAGGTCGTCCTCGACAAGGGCCAGGAAGACGACTGGTTCGGGGCCATCTGGCTGCGCTGGGCCGTCTTCTTCTGCGTTCTGGCCCTCACCTGGTTTGTCATTCGCTGCTGGCGCAATCGCTCCGCCATCGTCAGCCTGCGTATCTTCCGCGACCGCAACTTCGCCGTCGGCTGCCTGCTCATCTTTTTCTTCGGAGTGTCGATCTACTCCACCATCACCCTGCTCCCGCTCTACTATCAGGAACTGCTCGGCTACACCGCCTTCGCCGCCGGCATCATCGTCGGCCCGCGCGGATTCGGCGCCATCGTCGCCATGCCCATCATCGGTGTGCTCACCAACAAGGTGGACGCGCGCTACCTGCTCACCTTCGGCTTCATCGTCTTCGGACTCATGTCGCTCGCCTTCGGCGACGTCAACCTCAGCATCAGCCCCTGGACGCTTCTCTGGCCCATCATCATCACCGGCTTCGCCCTCAGCTTCGTCTTCGTGCCAATCACCACGCAGTGTTACGCCACGCTGCGCAACGAGGAAATCGGAAACGCCAGCGGCATCTTCAACCTGCTCCGCAATATCGGCGGCTCCATCGGAATCTCTGCCGCGCAGACCATGATCACTCGCCGCGCCGAGCTCCATCAGAACCAGATCGTCGGAACCATCCCGCAGTCCGGCTATTGGTTCCAGCGGCGCACCGACGCCCTCGACCGCTATCTCGGCCGTCACCTTGGCCACGCGCAGGGAACCCCCGGCGCGCACGCGCAAATCTACCAGCAGGTCCTCCAGCAGTCCCGCCTCTATGCCTTCGTCGATGTCTTCCGCTACATTGCCCTTATGTGTTTCTTCTGCATCGCCCTGGTCTGGCTCTTCAAAAAAGTCCAGCCCGGCCGCAGAGCCCCTGCTGGCGCGCATTAAGCGGCCTATGCAATTCCTAATCTCTGCTCCATCTTTTCCTTCGTCTCCGGAGACGAAATCAGCAACGCCCGGTCTTGCTCCAACAGTTTGGTCGAATCGTGCGGCAGCAGCACTTCGCGCCCACGAAACACCGCCAGCACCTTCGGCGCATCGCCGTACCCGGCGCAAACCTCAGCAATCGTCTGCCCGGCCAGCGGACTCCCCTTCGGCACCGTGCCCATGAACATCTGCTCGCCCGGAGACAGCGTCACCGGAATCCCCGATTGCATCAGCGCCGCCATGTCCAGCTCATGCACCTGCGCAGTCTGCTTGAACTGGTGCGCCCGGATCAGCTCAAACGCCGCATTCAGCTCTTCCACATAGTGCGCCGGGCTCTGCGCCGGAGTCGGCACCTGCGCCTCGTACAGGCTTCTGTACTTCAGCCCCTGCGACAGCCAGTTCTGCGCCAGAAACGCCAGCGCCACCGACAATCCCGCCGGAACCAGCAGCTGATACCCGCCCGTCATCTCGCACACCATCAGCAGCGTCGCCACCGGAACCCGCGCTGCCGCCGCAAACAACGCCGCCATGCCCACAATCACAAACGGGGCCGCCGGCTGGTGAAACACCGCCGCCACCAGCCCGCCCAGCATCGCGCCCACAAACAAACTCGGCGCAAACACGCCGCCCGATCCGCCCGAGCCCACCGTGAACGACAGCGCAATAATCTTCAGCCCCAGCAGCGCCGCCAGTACGCCCAGCGTCAGCTTGCCCAGAATCGCCATCTGCATCCACCCGTAGCCGCCGCCCAGCACCTGCGGAAACTCAAGCGCAATCAGCCCCACCACCAGCCCGCCAATCGCCGGCTTAAAAATCCGGGGGCAGGGAATCCGGTGGAATCCGTCGCGTACCTTGTAGAAAACCTCGGGCAGCACCGTTCCCACCACGCCGCCCGCAATCCCCAGCAGCGCATACCACGGATACCGGTGATAATTCGGCTCCACCACACTCGCCGGAACTGAAAACAGCGGATGCATCCCGATAAAAAATCCGTTCACCGCATACGCCACCACCGACGACAGCAGCGTATAGATCAGCAGCCGGCTCTCAAACTCCATCCCGCTGTACAGCACTTCAATTGCAAAAATCGCCGTGCCCAGCGGTGACCGGAATACCGCGGAAAGCCCCGCCGCCATGCCCACCACAATCAGGAACCGCCGCTCCTGGTCGGACCGCTTGAACAAATTCGCGTAAATCGCTCCGGTACCCGCCGTAATCAGCGCCGTCGGTCCTTCGCGTCCTGCCGAACCGCCTGACCCGATCGTGATTGCCGAGGCCACCAGCTTCAGCGGAGCCACTCGCGACCGGATCTTCCCGCGCATTTGATGAAATGCCTTCACCACGGTGTCCGTGCCGTGCCCTTCGGCCTCGGGCGCAAACGTAAACACCAGCACGCCCGAAATCAGCCCGCCCAGCGTCGTCACCAGTGGAATCAGCCACAGCCCATGCCGCCCGATGATCTCTGGCTGCAACCAGCCGGTATCGCTGATCAGCGGTGCCATGTATCCCGCAATGTCATACAGAAAAAGGTGCGCGCACACGCGCAGCATCCACTCAAACAGTTGCGCCGCCAGGCCGCCCACCACGCCCAGCATCAGCGCATCCAGCACGCGCCGCAGCTCGACCTTATGCCAGAACCTCAACAGTAGCTGCCGCCGTTCCCGCGCCGTCTGCCCATTCACGTGCTCGTCCGCCAAATCTTGCCTCCACGTTTACTTTCATACAGATGCACTTTGGCGGCAACAGGCCATACTTCAAATCCATTACCGAACAAATGAGGTCGTAAAAGGCAAGGTTGACTCTCCAGATGCTATACAGCTATGCTATATAGCAGGTGAACCCATGTCCCAACTCACCAAAACCCGGGTCTTCATGAGCGGACGCAGCCAGCACGTCACCATCCCCGCCGAATTCCGCTTCAATACCAAGCAGGTCTATATCCGGCGCGACCCAGAAACCGGCGACCTCATCCTTTCCGAACACCCCAAAAATCTCGCCGACATCCTGGCCGCTCTCGACAAAATAGGAGTGCCCGACGACTTCCTCTCGCCTGAAGAGCGCGCACAGACGCCGCCTCAGGAGCGCGAGGATTTGTGACACTCTTCCTGCTCGATACCAATATGGTCAGCTACATTGTTCGTCATCGCTCCGCCGCCGCGCGGGCCAGATTGCTCGGCCTTAAGCACGGCGACACAGGCTGCATCTCCGCGATCACCGAAGCAGAGATTCGCTACGGACTCGCGCTTCGCCCCCAAGCCACAGCGCTCAAAGCGATGATGGAGGGATTCCTCGCCAGCATTCCGATTCTGCCTTGGGCGAGCAATGAAGCCAAAGTCTACGGAGAAGTTCGGGCGCAGCTTCAAAGAACAGGCAAGATGCTCGGGTCTCAGGACTTGCAAATCGCAGCGCACGCAGTCGCCCTCGACGCAATCCTCGTCACCCACGATGCGGCCTTCCGGCAAGTCTCCGACCTCCACGCCATCGAAGACTGGGCCACCGACTTATAGCGGTTGCCATGCGTCCCTCATCCCGCGCCCAACGGAAGCGGCCACTCACCCCTCTTCCGACTCTCTTAGCTTCGCAATCACCGTGAAGTCTTCCAGCGTCGTCGTGTCGCCCTTGATGTCGCCGTTTGTCGCCAGCTCTCGCAGCAGGCGCCGCATGATCTTGCCTGACCGCGTCTTCGGCAACTGATCGGTAAACCGAATATCGTCCGGACGCGCCAGCGCTCCGATTTCCTTCGCCACCCACGCCCGCAGCTCAGTCTTCAATTCTTCCGACGGCCCATGCCCGCTCTCCAGCGTCACAAACGCTGCAATCGCCTGGCCCTTCAGGTC
>JASHUR010000295.1 GCA_030039895.1 Acidobacteriaceae bacterium
GGGCTGGTGGTGCAGGTTCCTCCGTTTATTAATGAGGGCGAGCGGATTCGCGTGGACACGGCGGAGGGAGCGTATCTAAGTAGGGCTTAGGGGACGGGTCAAGGACTATGGCGATAGAGAACGGAAGCTATTGGGTCATACACGCTGGGCACTTGTCGGAGCGCGATCAATTGTTTCGCAGCGGTACCGTTGCTATAGGTTGGGCAAACTTGGGCGATTTGAGTCAGATTGCAGGCAGCCGCCCGGCATTTCGCTCTGCGGTTTCCAAACAATGGCCTCAATGGTCGAAAGGGCTTGTTCAGAACAGCGCAAGCCAATTGTTTCGCTTTATCCATGAAATGGGCGAAGGCGATCCTATCCTTTATCCGTGTAAGCCAACTCGTGAAATCTTCTACGGCGCGATCTCTGGTCCCTATCAGTACGTTCCATCTGGTGAGTTGAGTAATAGGCGCGAGGTTCGTTGGGAAGGCAAAATATCTCGGGATGCCCTTACTCAAGGTGCAAAATACGAGCTTGGTTCCGCGCTCACTCTGTTTCAATTCAAGAACTACGCGGATGATTTTCGTTCTGCAATTAGGCAAGGTACAAAGGCTGAGCCAGAGTCAGAATCAGGGGATTTGCTTCAGTCTGATGAAGACGAGACAGTCAATTTAGTAGCCACTCAGGTCCAGGAATCGACAGCTGACTTTGTTCTCGATCAGCTGTTGAGGCGTACCAAGGGCTATCCATTTCAAACAGTTGTGGCTGGGGTATTAAGCGCTCTCGGTTACAGAGTTCGCGAATCAGCGGTTGGTGTTGATGGCGGCATTGATCTCGTTGCTCGAAGGGATGAGCTAGAGATCGAGCCGCCGCTTATTAAAGTGCAGGTCAAGAGCAATGATGTAGGTGATCCGGTTGTCTCTTCCCTCGCAGGAAAATTGGGCCCGACAGACTTGGGGCTAGTCGTTACGTTGGGGTCTTTTAGTAAGCAGGCACGTGAGTTTGCAAAAACTCGGAGTAATTTGCGATTGATCGACGGGGAGGAGTTCGTCGAGCTATTTCTTATGCATTATGAAAAGCTTGATGCGTCTCTTAAGGCGACAATTCCGCTTAAACAGGTCTACATCCCTGTTAAACAACTCTGATTGATAGCGCTTCATCAACGCTCCTGTGTTGCCTCGTGATGGGCATTGGCTTCCGGCTGTTGTGTACTGAAAGACAAGTGAGATTGGACGGCGCGGCGATGGCTGCGCCGTTTTGTTTTGTGCGGAGTCCGGGTCAGCGAATGGATTCCCAGGCTGCGAGCGCGGCGGAGAAGGTGCTTTGGCCGAGCTCAGGGGTGAGCGTGGTGCTGTCCATGCGGATGGGCTGGTTGGGGGCCTGATCGTTGAGCCAGAGATCGGCGTAGGCGGTGATGGAGTCGACCTGCGGCTGGAGGATGGCGTCCATGTCGAGGTTGGCGAGGGCCTGGAAGTCGTCGGCGGACATAGAGCCGGGCGCGATGAAGTTGCCATCGGGGCCGGGGACGGGGCTGATGAGCGGGTTCATGCGGACGATGCGGCTGTTGGGCTGCGGAGGCGTGAGGCCGGCTCCGGAAGCGGTGAGGACGTGAGCGAGGAAGGTGGCGAAGTCGGGCGGATCGTCGACGATGGCTCCGGCGAGCTTGGCGAGGTCGTGGGGAAATCCGGTAGGCGAGAGCGGTTGAGTGAAGGGCGGCTGTGCGGGATCAGTGGTGGGCAGGGCGACAGACGCAGTGCCGAGGCTGAGCGCGGCGAGGTTGAGTGGGTCCTGGCCGAGGCCGATGGCTTCGGTGACAGCGGCGTGGACGGGATTGTTGCAGCCGGAGATGGCTCCGTCCCAGTAGCGGCCGGAGTGGCCGGGGAATTCGGTGGGGGCGTCGAAGTAGTTGACGGGCGCGTTGGATGAGGCGTGGATGGCTTCAGCGAGAGTGACGTTGGTCGTGTCGCCGGTGCCCCAGGACGGGCTGGAGACGGATTCAGAGCGGAAGAAGGTGGCGCGGTTGCGGTCGTAGTTGAAGCCAACAATGAGGGCGTGGAGATCATTGGATGAGCCGGTGCGGCGGATTCCGCGGACGGCGTCGGCGAGGGTCATGTCTCCGGTTTGCTTGAGCACCTGGCGGATGGCGGGAAGCTTGGCGGCGGCGCTGTATTTGGGGCCGCTGCCGAGGAGGGTGCGCAGGAGGGCGTCTTCAACGGAATGCGTTTTGGAGAAGATGGTCTGGCGCTCGACCTGGCTGTTGAAGAAATCGTAGATTTCGCCGAGGGTGAAGTCGGCGAGGAGGCAGCCGAGGACGATGCTTCCGCCGGAGTTGGCGGCGGCGAGGTCGAAGGTGGAGAGGACTTCGTGGCCGGTGGTGGATGCGGAGTAGATGCGGATGAGGGCCTTGACGTGGATGATGGCCCAGCTACCGCCACCGTCGAGTGAGAGGATTCGATAGGTTGGCATGCGCACCTCGATGGCCCGGAGCGCGGGGTTTGACTACGGCCGCGGAGCACAGCGGGCCAGAGTGAGAAGTTTACGGCAATTTGGGGTGCGGAGTAAGAGGTTTTGTGGGCGTGAAGGGTTACGGTTGGGTTGCGCTGCGGCGCGGGCATCTGAAAGACTGAGGCGGCGTCATTTTAGAAATCATGGTTCGGCATTATCTGGTGAAGGGGCGCGTGCAGGGAGTCGGCTTCCGGTGGTATGTGCATCGGGAGGCGGGCGATCTGGATTTGCGTGGATGGGTCCGCAACACCGAAGACGGGTTTGTTGAGGTGGTGGCTGCGGGCGATGAGGACGAACTGGGATTGCTGCGCGAGGCCCTGAAGAAGGGATCGCGGGGCAGCCGGGTGGATGCGATTGTGGAGCATGATCTCGAGGACAGTGAGGGCGAAGGGCTGGGGCCGTTCAAGATAGAAGGCGCGTGGTAGACGATGAAGAAAAGCCGTCTCTCGACTGCGCTTCGCTCGGGATGACAATTCACTGTTGCCCTGAGATTTTTGGTAAAGCAGAGATTGTGATTTGAGTTAGCAAAGGTAAAGGAGTTGGGAATTTTGGCAAGACAAGAGCAGATCAATTGCGAGCCGTTGAAGGCGCTGGTGCGGACGGTTCCGGATTTT
This sequence comes from Acidobacteriaceae bacterium, assembly GCA_030039895.1. Lineage (GTDB taxonomy): Bacteria > Acidobacteriota > Terriglobia > Terriglobales > Acidobacteriaceae > Silvibacterium. The sequence goes on from JASHUR010000295.1 coordinate 3,099, forward strand.
CCGAAGCCGGGGATTTTGTTCTATGACATTACGACCTTGCTGAAAGACAAGAAGGGGTTTGCCGAGCTGATTGACGCGCTGGCCGCGCACTACATTGGTAAAGACATTGACCTGGTGCTGGGGATTGAGGCGCGAGGATTTATTTTTGGACCGGCGCTGGCGTACCGGCTGAATGCGGGGTTTGTCCCGGTGCGGAAGCCGAGGAAGCTTCCGGCAGAGACGGCGAAGGTGACGTACGACCTGGAGTACGGGACGGACACGCTGGAGATCCATGTGGACGCGATTGAGCCGGGACAGAACGTGGTGCTCGTGGACGATCTTCTGGCGACGGGTGGCACGATGGAGGCCACGGTGAAGCTGGTGCAGCAGCTGGGCGGGCACATCTCCGGGCTGGCCTTTGCGGTGGAGCTGGACTTTTTAAAGGGGCGGGAGCGGTTTCCGCACTACGACGTATTCAGCCTGCTGCACTACGACGAGTGAGTGCTGGCCGCACTGGCGACTGCTTCGCGTGGGCGCTTCCGCTGGTCGCGCATGAGTTTCTGGCAAAAACTTTGCGTTCATAGCGTTGCCGCCTTGCGTGAAATGGCGGCAACGCTTTTTCGAGTCGCTCAGGCGGCGCGGCGGGTGACGCGCACGCGGCGTGAGAGCTGGCTGAGGCGGACGTCGGCGCGCATCTCCTCGTCGAGGGTTTCCGAGAGGAAGCGGGCGGAGTCGGACTCGTCAAGGTGCTCGGCGTAGGTGCGGGCGGAGCTGTAGGCGGCGATTTCGTAGTGCTCGACGCGCTGCATGGCGGCGATGAGTCCGGCATCCATGACTTCGGCGTCGCCGCCGTCGCGGACGCGTTCTTCGACCTCATGCAAAAGGACGTGCACGCCATCGCAGGTTTTCTCGTTGGGCGTCTCGTTCATGCGTTTGAGGATCTTGGACAGGCGCGCGACATGGAGCGCGGACTCGTCATGGTGCTGCTGGAGGGCCTGCTTGAGGCGAGTGTCATGCGCGGCCTTGATGATGCGCGGGAGGCAATGGGTGATTTGCTGTTCGGCAGAATAGAGGTCCTGCAGTTCTGCAATAAAGAGTTCGCGTAATGGTTCGTAATTCATGTGGAAGACTCCGCTATGGATGTGACGTACGCGGCGTGCTTGTGCTTAGATGCGTAGGCGGAATAGACAGACACTTACTTCTTTGCAGCGGAAGGATGAGGGGACTACAGCTCGGTGATGCGCAGCGTTTCGCCGGGCTTGAGGTAGCCCTTACGGCGGAACCAGTTCTCCATCGAAGGTTGGAGACGGTCGAGCGGGACGCGGAATCCGGCTTCGAGGAGGCCGTCGGCGGCGGGGAGGGTGTCGTCGAAGACGGCGTCGTTGGTGAAGTTGCGCATGGCGAAGTTGTCGATCCACTTGATGGGGCAGAGGTGTGTGCGGCCTTCGGCGTCAATGCGTTCGATCTGGAGTTTGCGGAAGAACATTGAGGAGTAGCCAATAGCCAATAGGCAGCAGCCAAGAGCCAATAGCCAATAGATTATCGTGGCGGGGCTGGAAGAGTTAAGAAAGCTGCTCTTCTGCTTACTGTTTCTTCACTTCAAAGCGGCGGAAGTTATCCTGGAATTTGGCGGCGAGGGCGCGGGCCTGCGCGTCGTAAGCAGCCTTGTCGGCCCAGGCGTTGCGCGGGTTGAGGAGCTCGCTGGGGACGCCGGGGCATGACGTGGGGATGCTGAGGCCGAAGGCTTCTTCCGTAACGTATTCGACGTGAGCGAGTTCGCCGGCGAGAGCGGCATTGACCATGGCGCGGGTGTGCGGGAGGCTCATGCGGCGTCCGGTGCCGAAGGCTCCGCCGGTCCAGCCGGTGTTGACGAGCCAGACGCTGACGTTGTGCTCGCGCATGCGGCGGCCGAGCATTTCCGCGTAGACGCGCGGCGCGAGCGGCAGAAAGGGCGAGGCGAAGCAGGTGGAGAACTCAGGAACGGGCTCGCTGCCGAGGCCGGCTTCGGTTCCGGCGAGCTTGGCGGTGTATCCGGAGAGGAAGTGATACATGGCCTGCTCGGGATTGAGGCGGGCGATGGGCGGGAGCACTCCGAAGGCGTCAGCGGTGAGGAAGAGGACGTTTTTGGGGTGGTTGCCGACGCCGGGGATGGCGGCGTTGGCGATGAAATCGATGGGATAGGCGGCGCGGGTGTTCTCGGTGTAGCGGACGTCGGAGTAGTCGGGCTCGCCGGAGGCGGCGTCGATGACGACGTTTTCAAGGACGGAGCCGAAGCGGATGGCGTGGTAGATCTGCGGCTCTTTTTCCTCGGTGAGGTCGATGCACTTGGCGTAACAGCCGCCCTCGAAGTTGAAGATGCCGTTGGGGCTCCAGCCGTGTTCGTCATCGCCGATGAGGCGTCGTGCAGGGTCGGCGGAGAGAGTGGTTTTGCCGGTTCCTGAGAGGCCGAAGAAGAGCGCGGTGTTGCCGTCGGCTCCGATATTGGCGGAGCAGTGCATGGGGAAAACGTCGCGGTTGGGAAGCAGGTAGTTCATGACGCCGAAGATGGATTTCTTCATTTCTCCGGCGTACTTGGTGCCGCCTATAAGGATGATTTTGCGCGTGAAGTCGGCGAGGATGAAGGTCCCGGAGCGGGTTCCGTCGCGTTCGGGGACGGCTTCAAACTCGGGCGCGGCGATCACGGTGAATTCGGCGACATGCGAGGCAAGCTCGGCGGCGGTTGGTCGGATGAAGAGCTGTTTGACGAAGAGCGCGTGCCAGGCGTACTCGCAGACGACGGTGATGGGGAGCCGGTAGGCGGGATCGGCTCCGGCGGCGAGGTCCATAACATAGAGGTCGCGCTCGGCCATGTGGCGCATGACGCGGTCAAGGAGCGCGTCGAACTTGGCGGGTGGGAAGGGTTGGTTGACCTTGCCCCAGTGGACGGTGTCGCGGGTGGTGTCGTCTTCGACGATGAACTTGTCGCGCGGGGAGCGTCCGGTGCGCGCGCCGGTGAGGGCGACGAGGGCTCCGTTGGAGGCGAGGCTGGCTTCGCCGCGTGCGATGGCCGCTTCCACCAACTGCGGCGTGGAGAGATTGCGGTGCACATGGGGACCCTCGGTAAGGGAGTGCATGGAACGCGTAACGGTGGATGCTGCCATTAACCCAGCTCCTTATATGAAGCAAACCGAGTATTGTCCCATTGGACTGGCGGTCCAGGCAACCGCGCCTTCGGCGCCATCCTGGAACGTTGAACTTAGGCTACTCCCGTTGGTCGTGGATACAGGCTGTTCTCAGACATGGCGTTAGGGATTGGGTTGGGAGTCGGCCACTAGCTCCGGGTCGGGGACGAGGGTGGGGAGCTTGCTGGTGTGTCCGGCCTCGTGGAGGACGGTGTCGAGGTGCTGGAGGACCTCGTCAACTGTCATGGTGTACATTTCGCGGCCGTTATCGTAGCCGGTTTCGATGGCCTGCTTGAGGTAGTGGCCGGCGATCTGCGCGGCGAGCGCGTCGGTGATGACGTGGCCGGTACGCTTTTTCTGCTCCACCCATGCCATGCAGGGCATGGCGATCCAGACAGGGCGCCCGTTGACATCGTAGCGGACGTCGACCGCGTCGGCATGGCGTGTGGCGATGGCGACGACGTTGGCTGTCCAGCGGCAGCGGAGTTCTTCTCCGGTCCAGCGGTCGGTTACGCGAAAGTCTTCGTACATGACTATCTATAGATTAGCAGGTGCTTGCCGCACCGGGATTGACCGTCCAGGCAACCGCGCTTCGCGCCAAACGTAGTGCGGACATCTGTGGCTGCTCCCATTGGTCGCAGGAACTGAGCCGTGACCGGACGAAGACACACTGCTGGTGACGAGCACGTGTTGCTAGTAGTACGACTTCTGCTTTTGATGCGGTGTGAGCCAAAAAGAGTTCTATGGGAAATAAAGAAACGGAATGGAGCGATTCTGCGTCCAACCTTCGATAGCCGAATGTGCAAACGCACATTCCGTGAATTGCGATCAATGAAGGAGTTTTTGAAGTGGCCCTTACTCCCCAGAAATTACATGAATATAAGAAGCGGCTTGTGCATCAGAGGCGGATGTTGGAGCGGTCGACGCTGGCCGCTGTTGAACAGGGGCGCGAGACGATGACAGACGACGCGCTGGACCCGGCCGACCGCGCGGTGCGGTCGTATGAGAAGGAATTCTTGTTTACACGGGGCACGCACGAGCACGGACAACTGTCGCTGGTAAAGGGCGCACTGGAGCGCATCGAAGAAGGCACATTTGGCGAGTGCGCGGGGTGCGGAACTGAGATCGGCGCGAAGCGGCTGGAAGCGCTGCCGTGGACTCCGTACTGCATTGCGTGCCAGGAGAAGGTAGAGCGCGGCGAGCTGGAGCCGGTCCACCAGGCGGCATAAGAGCAGCTGGTGCAGCGGTCCATTCGAGGCCGATCAAATAAGAAGCGGTCAGTGAGGCAGGTGTTTCTCTGCCGGTGCTCACTGGCCGCTTTGTCGTAGCTTAAAGTGCGGGCCGGGCCAGCTGTTCGTACTCCTGCCCGGAGGCGCCCGGGAGCAGCACCCAGAGGGTGTAGATGGCGAGTGCGGTTCCGGTGAAGGGCTTGATGATGGTGAGGAACGCAGCCACGATGGCGAGGATGCGCGCCCAGGGAGCGCGATAGACGAGCGCGAGTCCCGTGATGAGCGAGAGCGCGGCGCGGCCAATAAGGATGACCGTGATGAGGGGAACAAACCAAGCCATGTTGCCGAAGGGAAATTCGCCCCAGGGGCCGTGGTTCCAATGACCGAAATAGCTGTGGAACATGCCGCCGAAGATGGACATGGCGATCAGCCAGCCGAGGATGGTCCAGGCGGCGTAGGCGATCCAGAGAATGGAAAGCGCCTGAATGTGGCGGTGGACGCGCGTGTAAAAGTACGGCGGAGGAGTGGCAGGCACGGGCGCTGCGGCGACGACGGGGCGTCCGCAATTGGTGCAGAACTGCTGTCCGGGAGGAATGAGTTGTCCGCATCCACCGCAATACATGGTGAGCCTCCTTGCTGATTAGCCAACAGCCGATAGCCGATAGCCAGTAGCCAATAGCGCCGGAAGCGGTGAGCTGATCCGGTTCCGGTGCACTGAGTAATACGCAGAGCGCAGGGGGTTTGTTCCGCTGCGGCGCGTGGGTTCCCTGACAACAGATTAGGATTGAATTCGTGGCACTGGCGTAATTTATGACACGAACGATTCCTGAACGTGTGAGCGATTGTAACCGGACGGCGCTGGAATGGGACCGTTTTTTAGAGCTGCTGGGCGGGTATGCGCAAGCGGCGGTGGGGCGCGCCTGGATTGCGGACATGGGACCGTCGGCAGATGCGGCGTGGATTGAGCGGGAACATGCGCGTGTAGAAGAGATGCGGTTGCTGGCTGGGAGCGGCAGTGTGCCGGGGCTGGCGGCGGTGTTTGATCCGACCGAGCTGCTGGCCAAGGCGCGAATTGAGGGCACGGCGCTGGAGGCGGAGGAGATTCGCGCCGCGGCGACGCTGGCAGAGGTGATTGCGGCGTGGGCGCAGGTGGTCCGGGTTCCTCCGGGCGATCTGGAAGATAGGCTGCCGGAGTTGAAGGCGCTGTTCGGAGAGGTGCTCTCGCTGCCGCTCAAGCCGCTGATCGAGACGTTGCGCGGGAAGTTTCTACCGGATGGGACGCTGGCGGACGATGCTTCTCCGGAGCTGCGGCGGATAAGGCGCGAGATGGAGAAGCAGCATCGCGCGATTGAGAACAGTTTGCGCGCTGCGCTGCGGCGGTACTCGGAGGGCGGGTCGGCTCAGGACGAGCTGATTACGATTCGCGGCGAGCGGTTTGTGATTCCTGTGAAGGCGGAGTGGAAGCGGCGCGTGCAGGGCGTGGTGCACGGGGCCAGCTCGAGCGGGCAGACGGTGTATGTAGAGCCGCTGGAGACCATTGAACTGAACAACGATCTGGTGCGGCTGCTGGAGGACGAGCAGGCGGAGATTCACCGGATTTTTGCGGCGATGACGCGGCAGATCGCTCAGTATGGGGGCGTGATTGCAAAGGGCGCGGAGGCGCTGGGCGAAGTGGACACGCTGCTGGCGCGGGCGCGGTTTGCTGCAGAGTTTTCCTGCGCAAGACCGGGGCTGGGTGCGGGCGAGTTGGTTGTGAAAGATGCGAGGCATCCGTTGCTTGAAAGAAGACTGCGCGCGGAGGGTGGCGAGGTTGTTCCGATCAGTGTGTCGCTCACGGGCGATGTGCGGCAGATGGTGGTGAGCGGGCCGAACACGGGCGGGAAGTCGGTGACGCTGAAGACTGTCGGGTTGCTGGCGATGATGGCGCAGAGCGGGGTTCCGGTGCCGGCGCGTGAGGCGGTGTTTCCGCTGTTCGATGCATTTCTGGCGGACATTGGGGACGCGCAGTCGATTGAGCAAAATCTGTCGACGTTTTCGGCGCACATTGCAAACGTAAACAGGATTGGGCGGCGGGCGGATGCGACGTCGCTGGTTCTGCTGGATGAGTTGGGGTCGGCGACCGACCCGAATGAGGGGTCGGCGCTGGCGGTGGCGATTGCGGAGCACTTTTTGCGCAAACGGGCGTGGGTGATTTTGTCGACGCATTTAACGGCGCTCAAGGTATACGCGGAGAACACGCCGGG
>JASHUR010000296.1 GCA_030039895.1 Acidobacteriaceae bacterium
AGGCTCCGGCGGCTGAAGCTGCAAAGAAGTTAATTGAATATCTCAAAAACCAGGCGCGCGTGATTTAATGGATATGCCATTTTCCGAGTTGCAGTACCCCGGAGCCAGAATCCTGAAGTCAACGCGACCAACAGGGAGCGGTGACCCGCTAGGAAGCAGAAAGGGCACCACGACTCGGAAAATGCCGTAGCCGGGTAGGGACAGCGCCTGCCGACCGACGCGAAATTTTTTAAGGAGAAGTCCGCACCATGGCCAATCTCAGCATCCCCGCCGAAGAGCGCAACCTTACGCCCGACGAGGTCGCGGCCCTTGACTCCCGCCGCCACTGGGGACTCACCTGCCAGGTCATCGGAGGTCAGTTTGCGTTTTTCGCCATTCTGATCACCGTGTGGGCCGGGCAGGACGCCACTTACTCGCCCGGATGGGTCCACCCCATGCTCTATCTCGACATTCTTACCGCCTTGCTCGCTGTCATCTTCTACTTCTATGGAAGCCACCTGAAGCGCGGGAATCTGGATTTTCTGGACTAAATAGACCCAGCCAATAGCCATTGGCCAATAGCTGCTGACTCCTGACTACCGGCTGTTGGCTATTGGCTGTTAACTATTGGCTCCTGGCTGTTGCCTATTGGCTATTGCCTATTGCCTATTGCCTATTGGCTGTTAACTATTGACTACTGGCTGTTGGCTATCGGCTACCCCCTAACCCTCTAACCCCCAAGATCAACCCTATGTCTCAAACCATCCTTGTTGTTGCTGAACAGCGCGAAGGCAAGCTGAATCGCGTCTCGTTTGAAACCATCGCCGCCGCCCAATCCATTGCAAAGCAGACCGCATGGCAGGTTGAGGTTGTGCTGGCCGGGAGCGGCGTGGCCGCTCTCGCCGGCGAACTTGCGCAGAAGGCCGTCGCCAGGGTCTATGCGCTTGAGGGCGATGCGCTGGCGGCGTATACGTCGGACGCATACGTGCAGGCGCTGCACGCCTTCATTACGGAAAAGCAGCCCGCGCTGGTGCTGTTTCCGCACACCTATCAGGTGCGCGACTTTGCGCCGCGGCTGGCGCTGGCGCTGGACCGTACGCTGATTTCGGATTCGATTGGCTACAAGTACGAGGATGGGAAGCTGCTCTTCACGCGGCAGATGTTTCAGGGCAAGTTTGCCGCGGATGTGTCGTTTGCCGGAGACGGGCCGTGGCTGGCGACGCTGCAGATCGGCGCGTTCAGAGGTGACGCGGCGGAAGCGGGTTCGGCTGCGGTGGAAACGGTGGCAGCGAAGATTACCAATGCGCCGCGCGTCCAGCCGCACGAGGTGTTCCAGGAAGCCAAGCAGGCGGTGGATTTGTCGCAGGCCGATGTGATTGTGGCCGTCGGGCGCGGCATCAAGGAGCAGAAGAACCTGGCGCTGGCGGAAGAGCTGGCCAGGACACTGGGCGGCGAAGTGGCCGCGTCGCGTCCCATCTGCGACAACGGATGGCTTCCGCTGGAGCGGCAGATCGGCAGCTCCGGCCAGACGGTTGCGCCAAAGCTCTACTTCGCGCTGGGCATCAGCGGAGCCATCCAGCACATCGTCGGCATGAAAGGATCGAAGACCATTGTGGCCATCAACAAAGACCCCGAGGCCCCCATCTTTGAGATCGCCGATGTTGGTTTGGTGGGCAATCTGTTCGATCTGGTCCCCGCCGTAACCGAGGAGATCAAGAAGGCGAAGGCGTAAAGGACATCGACGACCCGTTCGATCGTTTTCATGAGTAGTTTTTGGTCACTGGAACACGAGGGAGCTGACCATGCTGGGCATGAACTGCGGCGGTAATTTCGGAACTGCGCGAGAGCAGATCCTTAATCGGCTCAACCCCTTGTTAGAACAGGTTGTGATCCTAGCTGATTGCCCACGTAGACAGCTTGTCCGCTTGAGAGATGAAGATGTGCCAAACGCATCTGGCTTGTATGTCATATTTCATGACAGGCCTTCGACTATTCTCTATGTCGGTAAAGCTTCAACAAAGGGAAAATCGCCCAGTAAAAGCGATGGTTTGCGGTTCAGAATCATGAAGAACCATTTAGGCAAGCTGGGGGACGACAATTTTGTTAGATATATTCATAAACATTTCGCTCTGGCCTCACTTCAAGAGGCAAAGTCCTTCATCCGAGAACAATGCTCAGTGACTTGGCTCGTTGTTGACGATCTCCAAAAGCTCTTCCTGTTAGAGCATTTCGCAATCGCAGCATTGCATCCGGTTCTTAATCGAGGCTAAGCAGATCTTTGATAGGGATCTTTCGTCACTAACTTATGGACACGTTCGACCCGCAAGCTGAATCCTCTCGACTCGCCGCCAAATACGCCGAGATGTCCGAGAAAGAGCTTGTAGAACTTGGCACGCAGTATGAGTCATTAACCGAAGCTGCACAGGTTGCTCTGCGGGCTGAGTATGGGCGGCGTGGCATGCCCGCACCCGAACTGGCTGATGACGATGCGCCCGGCTTCGAAGAGCTGGTTACGGTGCGTCATTACCGCGATCTGCCCGAAGCAATCATTGCCAAGTCTGCGCTTGAGTCTGCCGGGATATACGCCTTCCTCCGCGATGAAAATATGGTTCGGTTGGACTGGGGATACGCGCACGTTGTGGGCGGGATTCGCCTTCAGGTTCGGCCTGGCGATCGAGCGGTCGCTGATGAGGTTCTCTCTCAGCCCGTACCACCTATCATCGAGGGCGAGGGCGTCTACTATGAGCAACCGAGCTGTCCAGTATGCGGTTCTCTTGATGTCCGTATTTTCCTGATGGATCCCGTCCGAAGGTGCGCAAAATGCGGGGCGAAGCTTGAGTTTGTGCCCGGTGATTCAGATTAGCGTAGACGTCATGACTAGCATCGGTTGATGCGATATGCGATACCCTTATTCCCATGCTCCTCGAACCCTTCCTCAACGTCAGCAACGGCCCCGACGCCATCGCCTTCTACGAAGCAGCCTTCGGCGCGGAGATCGTGTTTCTGATTCCGCCCGAAACCGGCTCGACGATTGCCCGGATGAAGATTGCGGGCGAGTCGTTCTGGCTGGCCGATGAGTCACCCGAGCACCAGAATCCCAGTCCGGAGACGCTGAAGGGAACCACGGTGCGGCTGGTGCTCACGGTCGATGATCCGGACGCGGTGTTCGAGCGCGCAGTTGCTGCCGGAGCGACGGTGTTCTGGCCCATGGAGGACCAGCATTATGGCTGGCGCATCGGGCGCGTGATCGACCCGTTCGGGCACCATTGGGAGATTGGGAAGCCGCTGAAGCGGTGAATGCTCAGGATGACGTCAGCGGGAGTCGACAGCCGCAGGCTCGCCTGTATGGGCGCCCGCATGACCCCCCGAAATACCGTAGATCTCGTCCATGCTCTCGTCTACGAATGTGATCAACCGGTCCAGGGCTGCAGCGATGTCCCTCTGCCCGTCGCCATTCGCGGCAACCACAACGGCATTCGCGACATATGTGCGGCGGTCGCCCGGGTTTCTGCGCCGGTCGAAGATCGCCATGCGCCGCTCAATCGGAGTGATGCGATCATCCGGCATCCCGGCGCGACGCTCCTCGGAGTGTGAGCGGCGGTCCAGCAGGCGTCGCCGGTCAATGATTGGCTCTCTCTTCGGCGCCTCAACGTCCGGCGGGAGTGCGGCGACGGCTCCCTCGACAATGTGCGAGGAACCCTCGATCATCGGCTTCTCGATCGTTGCGCCTGACATCGGCCCTTCGCCTGGGCGGCCCTGCGCGGCGTTCTCTGCGCCGTTGGTGAGCAGCTTATTCAAAATCGGAATGTTGACGCGCTGCGATTCGACAAAGTCCACGCCGGCTGCGGTCAGCGTGAAGTCGGAGTTGTCCGCCTTGGTGATGAGCCCTTTTTTCTGGAGATACCAGGTCGTGAAATCCAGATACTCGCGGGGAAAACCCATCCGCCTTTCCACCTCGGCGAGCGGGACCTCGGGAGCCAACGGGTTGGAGCGCCGCTTGTAGTAGAGCACGGCCAGCAGCGCCACCCGGCGGTTGTTCTCGCCCTCGCTACGGTCCATAAAGTCGATTGTGTTCGACATCGGAGCGTCTTTGCGCCGGTCCTTTTCGCGCCGCGAATCGTATTCGGAGCGCAGCAGCGGGTCCGACAGCACCTCATAGGCGGATGCGAGCGTGGAGAACTTCCCCGCATCGCCCGATTGCGGATTGTCCGGGTGATATCGCGCCGCGAGAAAGCGATAGACACGATGAATCGTCTCTTCCTCTGCGTTTGGGCTTATCTGGAGAAATTCATAGTAGTCGGTCGTTTTCATAGCAATCCGCGCGCGCCTGAAAACAGGCGGTTCTTTTAACTAATTGGGGAGCAGTAGGGGAAGTTTAGTATCTAATTTCCAGACTGGGAAGCATAAAGTTGCCCGATTGCCCAATTTCCGGTCTCTGTGTCCCGGTTTCGCGCTCGTATAGCGAAGTTTGCGACCGAAGATTGCTGTATCATGAGCAGTTTGCCTATGACCATTCATTTTCGCCATCCCCTGCCCGATGTTGAACGCCCCCAGATGGAAGCCGACGTGGTGATCGTCGGTGGAGGCCCCGCCGGAATGGCCTGCGCGCTGCGTCTGGCGCAGCTGATCGATGAGCACAATGCGCACCATCCTGAATCAACCCTCAGCAAAGAAAACATCTACGTGCTGGAAAAGGCGCGCGAGGTAGGAGCGCACTGCCTCTCGGGTGCATTGTTAGACCCGCGGTCGATGCGCGAGCTCTTGCCGGGATTCGAGCGGGAGGCGCCGCTTGAGGCCGAGGTAACAAAGGAGTCCGTGTGGTTTCTGGGCGAAAAGAAGGCGCGGAAGCTGCCGATTGTTCCGCCGCCGCTGCGGGACCATGGGAACTACGTGATCTCGCTGAACAAGTTCACAAAGTGGCTGGGGCAGAAGGTGGAAGAAGCCGGGATCACCGTGTTTACAGGGTTCGCGGGGTCGGAACTATTATTCGCCGACGACAGCCACGAAGTGGAGACCGCGCAGGTCGTGGGCGTGCGCACGGACGACAAAGGCGTGGGCAAGGACGGGCAGCCGAAGTCGAACTTTGAGCCGGGGTATGATCTGCGCGCGAAAATCACAATTCTGGCCGAGGGGACGCGCGGCAACTGCGCAAAGGAGCTGATTGACCGGCTGGACCTCGAAGACCCGCACCATGCTCAGACCTACGGGCTGGGCGTAAAGGAGCTGTGGGAGATTCCGGCGGGGCGCGTGGCGAAGGGTGAAGTGATCTACGCGATGGGCTATCCGCTGACCACGAGCGAGTACGGCGGTGCGTGGATTTACGGCATTTCCGACACGGAGATTTCCATCGGCTACGTAACCGGCCTCGACTACGAAGACCCGCGCACGGACCCGCACCATGCCTTCCAGTCGTTCAAGCTGCATCCCTTTGCGCAGCGGATTTTAGACGGCGGAAAGATGGTTCGGTATGGCGCGAAGACGCTTCCCTACGGCGGATGGCTGACCATGCCGCGCATCTACGGCAATGGCTGGATGCTGCTGGGCGATTCTGCGAGCTTCCTGAATGCGCAGCGGCTGAAGGGCATCCATCTGGCGATCAAGAGCGGAATGCTGGCGGCGGAGACGGCGTTTGACGCGCTCGTGAGCGGCGATGCGAGCGCGGACACGCTGAGCGAGTACAAAGCGGCGGTCGATGGGAGCTGGATTCGCGAGGAGTTGTACGCGGTAAGGAACTTCCACCAGGCCTTTGAGCACGGGCTGGTTGAC
>JASHUR010000297.1 GCA_030039895.1 Acidobacteriaceae bacterium
TCAAGCTTTTGCTGGTTGAGCGCGGTCTGGAGTTGACCCGCGGAGGCGAGAGCGATTCCGTATGCATAATGCAGCCAGGGCGTCTTTGGATACTGCTGGGCAAGAGCGGTCAGCGCGGACAAAGGGTCAGGCGTCGTTGCGGCGTCGCCGGCGGACTGAATAAGCGCGTCCTGCGAGGGATCAACTTCGGAAGGCAGGAGGGGAACGCGCAACATTGCGAGGCCGAAGAGGATCTTTACCTGCGGTGGAGGAGAGGCGCCAAAGTCGGAGCGCATGAGGGAGGTTGCCTGCTCGAAGTCGCCGTGGCGAATGAGCAGCATGGCAAGGTGATAGGAGGAAACGTGCGCGATGTCAGGATCACTGATGCCGCCGAGTTTGCGGGCTTTCTGGAGACTGGCGAGTGCATTTGCGTAGTCTTTGGTTTCGAATTCGGAGAGGCCGAGGATGCTCCAGCCAGCAGCTGAGTTGGGCGCCAGAGCGACGAGCTTGCGCAGTGAGGTAACGGCACCGGCGTACTGGTTGGTTTCATACTGGAGGGCTCCGAGGTCCCACCAGCCTTCTGCCCAGTCGGGGCGCAGAGCGACGGCGCGGGCGTAGTTACGAACGGCCTCGGTGGTGTTGCCGGAATCGCGGGCGGCATTTGCTGACTGGACAAGAGATGTGAAGCTTTCGTTCGCTGCGTTTGGCGGCGTTGTGTCTTGCGCCAGGGATGCTGCTGTCCATACGAGGATCGCGGCTGCAAGCACGGCAAGGCGTCGGACATGAACGGAAAGCATGAAGCAACTTTCTCATTCGAGGCGGTGCTTTCGCCAGTGGGCAGGTGATTTGGTATTGTTCAGGGGATGGCCCGGCAGTTTCCCCGTCCACTTTTCCCCGTCTCCCGTCGCCGTTTTCTTCAGGGCGCGATTCCGGCTGCGCTCGCGTTGCGCCGGTTGCCACTGCTGGGTGCGAATATGGCGGGCGGCGCGCTGTTTGAGCATGTTTCCGCGGCGCAGAGCGGCATTACCTGGGTGCATACGGCAGGGAAGTCGGCGGCGAAGCACTTGCCGGAGACAAGCGGACCCGGGTGCGCATTTTTGGACTATGACAACGACGGCTGGATGGACATTTACCTGGTCAACAGCGGGAAGGCGGACTTTTATTCGCCTCCGAAGCCGATACGCAATGCGCTGTACCGGAATAATCGCGACGGGACATTTACGGACGTGACCGAGAAAGCCAGAGTCGCAGGCGGCGGCTACGGAATGGGCGTGGCCGTGGGCGATTACAACAACGATGGGCTGCCGGACATTTATGTGACACAGGTGGGACGGAACATTCTGTATCGCAACAACGGAGACGGAACCTTTACCGATGTGACAGAGCAGGCCGGAGTGGGGTGCAGCGGATGGAGCTCGAGCGCGGTGTGGTTTGACTACGACAATGACGGCAGGCTGGACCTGTTTGTGTGCCAGTTTGTTGAGTTCAACAAGGACATGAGCTGCGGGCTGGATGCGAAGGGCAGGCACCACTACTGCATTCCGAAAATCTTTAATCCGATGCCGAGCTGGCTGTTCCACAACAACGGCGATGGGACATTTACGGATGTAAGCGAAGAGTCGGGGATCCGCGAACATATGGGCAAGGCGTGGGGGGTGGTCGCGACGGACCTGGACAACGACGGGCGTATGGACTTGTTCGTGTCAAATGACACGGTGCCGAATTTTCTGTTTATGAATCGCGGCGGCGGAAAGTTTGAGGAAGACGGCTTTGCCGCGGGCGTGGCTTACAGCAGCGAGGGACGCGCGCGCTCGGGGATGGGCGTGGACTCTGCCGATTATGACAACGACGGCTGGATGGATTTGTTTGTGGCGAACATTGATGAGGAGATTTTCTCGCTGTACCACAACAACCATGACGGGACGTTCGATGACGATGCCATGCAGGAAGGGATTGGCATGGCAACGCGCTGGATGAGCGGGTGGGGGTTGAAGTTTTTCGACTACGACAACGATGGGGAGATGGACCTGATCCTGTGCAATGGGTTTCCAGACGATTTGATCGATTCACTGGGAACGCCGGTGACCTGGCAGGAGCCGCTGCTGCTGTTCCACAACAACGGCAGGAAATTTGAAGATGTAAGCGCGCAGGGAGGGCCGGTGTTCCACCAGAGATTCGCGGCGCGGGGGCTGGCGATTGGCGACTTCAACAACGATGGAGCAGCGGATGTGCTGATCGCGGTGAACGATGCGGCTCCGCTGCTGCTGAAGAACAATGCGGCGAAGGGAAGGCATTGGCTTGGGGTGAAGCTGGCAGGAAAGAAGAGCAATCCCGACGCAATTGGCGCGCGTGTGACTTACCAGGCGGGCGACCTGAAGCGGTCACGAATGAAAGTTGGCGGCGGTAGTTTTATGTCTTCGCATGATCCCCGGATGGTGCTGGGGCTGGGCGCGCGAACCCAAGTGGACTGGGTGGAAGTGAAATGGCCGCAGCCGGGAGGCGCGGTGGAGCGGTTTACGAATCTGCCGGTGGACCGGTATGTGACGCTGGTTGAGGGATCGGGGAAGTGGACCTAGCGGGCGCAGCGGAGTGAGCCAGTCAGTGAACTACTCAGGGAATGGCTCACCCGGGTGCACGATGCGGATGCGGTGGTCGGTGAAGTCGGCGTGCATTTCCTTTACGTAGACCTTGGGCATGTGGCAGGAGGCGCAATCGCGCTTGCCGACCGGGCAGGCCTTTCCAGGATGCTCCGGTGTGAGTGCTGCGTTCATGGTTGTGTTGTGGCAGCGCAGGCAGGCGTGATCGTAGGACGCATCGTCAGTAACGAGTGGCTGGTGGGGGTCATGGCAGGCGGTGCAAACGAGGCGCGAGTCGCCATATTTTCCCCAGCATTTGCTTTCGACCAGGCGATACGGCGCTGAGCGGGTGGTGGAGGGGCCGGTGGTGCCGGAGAGTTTCACGTCCCACCAGGTGCCGTGGCAGGCCCCGCAGAAGTCGACTGCATCGTTGGGGTCGAGATGGCCGGAGTTGAAGATGTCGTTCCGTTCTGCACTGAAATCGCCGTTCATCAACTTTTTCATGTCGGCGACGTGCCTGGCTCCGGGGCCGTGGCAGTCTTCGCAGGTGACCCCGGGGATGAGATGCTGCTCGTCGAACTGACCATCAATGACGGCGGCGGTAGTGTGGCATGAGAAGCATCGCTTGACCTCGGAGTCAGGAACCTGTCGGTCCATGGCCTGTTCGATGTCTTTGGGATGGAGCAGATCGCGCGACGGGGTGAAGCCGAGTGTCTTTAGGGTTGCAAAGTAAGTTACACGGGCTTCGTAGAAGTGTCCATCGGCGCGTTTGAAGAGGTAGGATTGCCCGACGCGAGGTGTTCCGAAGGCCCAGAGGAGCGGCGAGGACAGAGTCTGCTTGCCATCGGTTACTGTGTATAGGCTGTGATGGGCATCGGTTTCGATGAGGTAGTGATAGGGGCCGACTTCGAAGGTGAGTTTGGGATGTTCGTGCAGCGGCTGAGACAGGTCTGCATTGAAGGCGGTGCGGCGCATGGCGGTCCTGGCCTGAGCTGCAAACTTCTCGGCGTGGCACTGACGGCAGGCTTCAGGTCCGGTGTAGTCGCTGCGAGAGACGCCGGGCTGCGTGGGCCAGAAGCCTGGGTCAGAGAGATGATCCTGGGTGGAAAGTTGGCCGAAGGCACAAGGCGTCAATGCCACCAGTGTGATGAGCCATGCGAGAGCCTGGCGAAGCGGCGGAGCGGAAACGGAAAACTTTGCCACGTGTCTCGCTTCACCATAGCCGGGAAGTCATGCGGCGGGCAAATTACGGTGACAGCGGGGGTGGGGTCAGGGGCTGTTGCCCTTTAAAGAGCAAAAGTTAAAAAAATGCAAAATTGGGCTATACAGGTCTACAGCCTTATGGTTAAAATTCGTTCCGCCTAATAAATTTAGCTTGAAATCCACCAAAAGTTGGGTTTCGGGCTAGGCTTGGCGGTGGGGCAAAGGACCACCGTGAAGTTTGATTTTTTAACTCGTTGATTTATAAGGACTGCGAGTTTTCTGTTGACAGGTGTCTGTTAGCAGGAGTAATCAAACGTTTCAG
Organism: Acidobacteriaceae bacterium; assembly: GCA_030039895.1. Taxonomy (GTDB): domain Bacteria; phylum Acidobacteriota; class Terriglobia; order Terriglobales; family Acidobacteriaceae; genus Silvibacterium. The sequence goes on from JASHUR010000297.1 coordinate 4,081, forward strand.
TTCAAGCTGTTATCGTTATCAGGATCCAGCGTCACCTAGGGTAAGAAATTAAAAACTCAGGGCCGCGGGATTGCAAGACCGGGAACTATTTCAAGGAGGCAATCATGTGCAATCGATTTGAAGGTGGAGGTACGTGCGAGAAGCGGTCCACGCTTCGCATATTGGCCTACTCCCTTCTGGCTGTGCTGCTAGCGATTCCGCTAAGTCTGCATGCTCAGCAATACTCCGGAACGATCAGAGGCACGGTCACCGATTCGACCGGCGCGATGATTCCAGGAGCAACGATCACACTCACCAATACAGGTACGGGCACCAAGACAATTGGTCATTCCGACGGATCAGGCAATTTCACCTTCGCGCAGTTGCCGATCGGAACCTATGAAGTCCATGTGACCCAGGGCAACTTCAAGGAGTTTGTCGAAACCGGGATTGTGGTCCACACTTCGACGAACACGGAAGTTCCAGTCGTAATGCAGGTAGGCGCAGCGAGCCAGACGGTAACAGTCCAGGCAAACGCGATCCAGGTGCAGACGACTTCGGCAGCGGTCGGCGAGGTTATTAACGGCACACAGGTCCGCGAGCTTCCGCTGAACGGCGAGAACTTTGTTGGACTGACGCAACTGGCTCCGGGCGTGAGCGCTGCGCAGGGATCCAACTTCGTCGGCAAAGGGCTTGATGGCGGCGTGAACTTTTCCGTCAACGGCAACCCTTACAACATGAATCTGTTCCTTGTCGACGGCGTGAACAACAACGACGTCGGTTCGAACCGTACGATTCTGATCTACCCGGCGACGGACACGATTGCAGAATTCAAGATGATCACGAACTCGTATGGACCGGAATACGGCCAAGCAGCGGGCGCGATCATCAGCATCACGACACGGTCAGGCGAAAACCAGCCTCACGGCGGATTTTTCTATTCCGGCCGTAATGACGCGCTGGACGCCAATGACTGGTTCTCAAATCACAACGATACCGGCAAGGCTGAGGAACGCCGCAGCGACTACGGCTACTTCATCAGCGGCCCGGCCATCAAGGACAAGCTTTGGGGCTGGTGGAACCAGGAATGGAACAAGGAAATTCAAGGCACGTCGTTTGCCTTCTGCAACCCGACAACCGCCGAGATTTCGGGCGACTTCAGCGCATTTGCCGGTTCGACTCCCGGTACGTCTACCGACCAGTGCGGCGCCACGGTCCCTATCATTCCGAGCTACGATCAGACTCCGGGCAATCCTCTTAAGATTGCCAATCCGGATGCCGGCGGTTTGCTGATGGCCAAGTTCTATCCTGCTCCGAACATTCCTCTGAACTCGAGCGGATTCAACTGGAGCGAGTCTCTGCGGAACAAGCTGGACTGGAGCGAATGGAACGTTCGCGGCGACTACCAGATCACCCATGCCAACCGCGCAACACTCCGGTGGACCAACGACTCCTGGGACAACCCGGCGCCGAACAATCCGGTCCCGTTCTGGGGTGAGTCAGCGTATCCGACGATTGATTCCACCTGGAGCCAGCCGTCGAGAAGCATCATGGCTAAATTGACCACGACATTCTCCAGCACTATGGTGAATGACGCCGAGTTCGGTTTCGGTCAGAACCGCATCATTACCACCCTGGAAGGCACGGAAGCAGCCACAGTTCCGGCACTGCAGACGGCCTATCCTCCATCATGGCCTGCTTCTCTGAAGCAGAAAGATGAGTGGTTCGGAGGCTGGGGCGGCCTGAACCCCTACGGGTCCTACAATGGCTATGCCTCAATGTGGAACATTGCTCCGTATGGCAACCACGAGGACCTGTATTCAATTCAGGACAACCTCTCGAAGGTCCTTGGAAACCACCTGATCAAAGCCGGGTTTATTTTGGGCATCAATGAGAAGGTGGAGAGCAATGGTAACGGCGCCGACCGTCCGACTCTACCGGGTGGCCTTTACTGTGACACGGACTCGAGCGGCACCGCCATCCTTGGTCCCGGCCATCCGGCCTGTGCCCAGACCGACAATTCGCTTGCCAATGTCCTGCTTCCCGGGACGGGCAGCCAGCCCCAGGAGTTCGTGGTCACTGAGAACGACATCGACGGCATCGCAGACGTTCACTGGCGCGACATCGAGCCGTACGTAGGCGACACGTGGAAGATCACTCCGCGTGTGACGATCGATTACGGGTTCCGCTGGTCGATACTCCGCGAGCCTTTCGGCGGCAGCACGGGTGGCAACACGAGTCCTGCGTATGACGAAGGCGGCAACTATCCCAACCAGTGGGCGAACTACAGCCCGTCGCACTGGAGCGCTGCAGAAGCAACGGCCAATCCTTCCGATGCCTGCAACGGCACGCTCATTGTGCCCGGGACGAGCCCCTGCATAAGTCAGGCCAAGTTTCTCGCAGGCCTTGGGGTGAACTTGCCTCTGTCCGCTGGAACCCCCGGTCCAAACGCAGCACTGGTGCAGGAGAACAACCACAGCATTGCTCCCCGTCTTGGTGTGGCATGGGACGTCTTCGGCAACGGAAAAACTGCGTTCCGCGTCGGCTTTGGCCAGTTCTACACTCGTGAAGAGGTGGGCATTGCCGAAAGACTGGCGAACACCGCACCATTCGTTATCGGCGCTACGACAAACCGCTCTATCGATACCGCCGCGCAACTTCAGAGCCCGCAGGTTTCGCCAGGTGGATATAAGGTGACCGGCGGCTTTATCCCCAACTCCTGGCAGTGGAACGTGTCAGTAGAACAGGAAGTGGCACGTAACACCACACTGCAGGTCGGGTATGTCGGCAACGTAGGAGAACATCTCACCTCCATGTGGGATGCGAATGCTGTTCCTTCGGCGGACTTCCTGCCGGCAGCCTTCCCGACCAGTTCGGCGGCCTTGAACGACTACCGGCCGGCCTTCAACTTCAGTACGATTGGCGGGTTCAACCGCGGTGGCCATGCGAGCTACAACTCGCTGCAGGTATTGTTCCGGGCACAGACTGGAAGCTTCTCCACGTTCCAGGCGGCCTACACGTGGTCACACTCAATCGGCAACGTGGACCTGGACAACTCGTCTGGCAGCTTTGGCGCGGAAGCGACTCTGGACCAGTCAGACCCGGGTCTCGACAAAGGAAACACAAACATCAACCGTCCGAACATTTTCGTAGCGAACGAAGTGTTCTATCTGCCGAAGCTGGCAAGCCACGGACTGCTTGTGCAGAACACGCTGGGAGGATGGGAGGTCAACAGCATTATTACCGCTGCTGAGGGAAGCTCTCTGACCATCTACTCGAACAGCCTTTCCGGCGGTTGTACCTACTTCCAGGACTCCAACTGCGTAGCCGGCTACAACAGCTATCTGGATGCTCTGGTTGGAACCGGCTATACGGGCAACCTGAGGCCTCTGGCTACGAACGTGAGCTGCAATAGTAACGGCACGAGCGGGTTCCAGATCCTGAATCCCGATCACTTCACGCTCCTCGGGTACACAATCGGATCCTTCCCGTCCAACCTGGCACCGCGCGGTTCCTGCTTCGGCGCGCCGAACACGAACGTCGATGCCCAATTTGCGAAGAACTGGTACATCAAGGAGAGGTACCGGATCAAGCTGAGCATGGACTTCTTCGATCTGTTCAACCACCCGAACTTTGACAGCGCGAACCTGGAAGGCGCAGCCTTCAACCCGTCGGCACCGGTCTATTGCGGCGGGGCGACTGCACCGGTCCTAGATGCGAACGGCAACGGCGGAAGCCCGTCGAACCTGCCCTGCAGCCCAACCAACAACGTCATCACCAGCACACCCGGAACACCGACTGCGGCCACTCCTAATGGGTTTGGTCAGGCAGGATCGGTGAACCCGGGCAGCCCATCACGTGAACTCCAATACTCTCTGAACTTCTCGTTCTAAGAGTGCAAACCGAAGCGCTTTAAACACCAGCGGCGGGGCCTGAACGATCAGGTTCCGCCGCAACCTTTTTGGTCAACAACGACCCCGAAAATGCTTTAGTCTTTGTAAAGAACCGGGCTCTCCTGCGCCCGAGAACGCCAGTCCAAACGGTTGAAGGGTCCTGTCTCCAGCATGCGGTTTCTTTGTATTTCCGCCCAAGCTGCGTTCGCTGCCGGCGTGCTTGCTGTGACGATTGCTTTTTCTTTCCGGGCTAACGCGCAGACACCCAGATCCCATTTGAAGCCGCCTGCGGAACCCACAGTTCAGCATGAGACTGAAGACCAGAAGGAGCTCTCGCGGAGGATTCTGGCTGCCGAGCGAGTGCGAAGCTCCGGGAACCTGGCTGCGATCGCACACGCCAACGAACTGCTGATTGCATCGTCCCTGCGGGCGATGGCGCGGATGCGCCTGCTGGAGTCAGTTCCGGGGCAGTCGGTGGAGCTCTACAAGACTTCTTTGGAATTTGAGGATCTTCCCTCGACCCATGCGGAGCTGGCGCGAGCCACCCTGATGGCGGGCAAGCCGGATGCGGCGATTGTTGAAGCTCAAAAGGCGCTGGAGGCTGAGCCGGACAGCGTAGGCGTGTATCTTACGCTGGGCAGGGCATACAGCGACAAGCACGAATATGAGAAGGCTGCGGCAGCTCTGGAGCATGCGGAGCGACTACAGCCCTCGATCGAAACCATGTACTCACTGGCCATCACATGGTTGTCGATGGGCAATGCGCACGGTAATGCAGAGGCGGAGGCGGTCTTTCAGCGGATGCGGGAGATGGCCGGCGAGAGCGGATCGCTGCATGTGCTTTTTGGCCGCGCCTACCGTGATGCGGGCATGATGCAGGAAGCGATTGCGCAGTTCAAGAAGGCGATCGAAATCAACACGACCACTCCGCACGCACACTACTTCCTGGGCCTGGCGGAGCTCTCGCTGAACGAATGGAACTGGACGCCTGAGGTGCAGGCGCAGATGCAGGAAGAGGTCAAGTACCATCCGAACGACTTTCTGGCGAACTATATGCTTGGGTTTCTGGCGTCGAGCCAGCGCCAGTATGCTGTAGCCGATAAGTACCTCAAGAAGGCGTCTGAGCTGAACTCGACCTGGCCGGAGCCGTTTCTTTATATGGGGCTGAACGCCTTTGCTCAAGGGGACAATCAGACGGCCAAGACGATGCTGCTGAAGTCGGTTGCGCTGACGGGCTCGGATGAGGCGCGGTCGAATTATGAGATCCGCAGGGCCTATGTGGACCTGGCGAGGATTTTTTCGCGCGAGGGAAATGAGAAAGAGGCTGATGTGTATGTGGCGAAGGCCCGCAACCTTGAGAACAAGGTGATGCAGGACAGCCAGCAACGTACGACGGCACTGATGCTCAAAGAGGGCGGCAACGCCAAGAACATGGTCGCCACGGTTCCGCTGGATGAGAAGGCGGAGAACGCGGCCGCGCCGATCGATGCGAATGGGGCGGACGTAACGGCGCACGTGAGCGCAGGCGCGCTGGAGAAGGCCAACCTGACCTTGGCGCAGCGCGCGACAGCGGACAAGGAGGAGAGCATGCTGCGGCCGATTCTGGCGCAGAGCTACAGCGACCTAGCGACGGCCGAGGCGCTCCAGCACCAGTATGCCGATGCGGAGAAGCACTACGAGGCGGCGGAGCAGTGGGATGCAAGTATTTCGGACCTGGAGAAGAACCTGGGGCAGGCGGCGTTCCGAGCGGGCGATTATAAGGAGGCGGTCCACGGCTTGTCGGCAGCGGTGAAGGAGAATCCGAAC
>JASHUR010000298.1 GCA_030039895.1 Acidobacteriaceae bacterium
GGCAACTCCCACATCGACGCAGCCTGGCTCTGGCCGTGGACCGAATCCGTCGGTGTCGTCAAGGACACCTTTGGCACGGCGATTCAGCTGATGGAAGAATATCCGGATTACACCTACACGCAGTCGGCAGCGCAGTACAACGCATGGCTGGCGAACGATTATCCGGCGCTGAACGATCAGATCAAGCAGCGCATTAAGCAAGGCCGCTGGGAAGTGGTCGGCGGCATGTGGGTCGAGCCTGACCTCAACCTGCCCGACGGCGAATCCACTGCTCGCTCCATCCTCATCGGTAAGCGCTGGTACCTCAAGCACTACGGCGTGAATGTCACAGTAGGCTGGAACCCGGATTCCTTTGGATACAATTGGCAGCTTCCGCAGATTTACAAGAAATCCGGCATCGACTATTTCGTCACCCAGAAGATGGCGTGGAACGACATGAACCAGCTCCCGCTCAAGCTCTTCTGGTGGGAGTCGCCCGATGGCAGCAAGGTCCTTACCTACTTCCCGCACGACTATGCCAACACCAACCTCAGCCCTATCCGCTTGTCGGCGGACCTGAAGCAGGCCCGCGAGTATGCTCCGGGGATGTTGAACATGATGGACCTCTACGGGGTCGGTGATCATGGCGGTGGCCCCACGCGCGCCATGCTAGACCAGGGAATGCACTGGGTCACCAGCGATATGGTTGTGCCCAAAATGCAGTTCGGCACGGCGATCAATTACTTCACCACAATTCAGAAAGAGATAGCCCCCGACTCGCGCACCTGGAACTACAAGACGATCGCCGAGGGCTATCAACCGCCCTCGCCGGTGGCTGGCAAAATCGCCATCCCCACCTGGGACGACGAGCTCTATCTCGAGTATCACCGTGGCACCTATACCACACAGGCCAAGATGAAGAAGAACCTGCGCGACGCACCCGAGTGGACGCTCAACGCAGAAAAAGTCGCTTCGCTCGCCTGGCTCGACGGCAATTCATATCCGAACAGCCTGCTCACCGATGCGTGGAAGAAGATCACCTTCAACGATTTTCATGACCTCGCCGCCGGCTCCGGCATTGGAATCAACTACAAGAATGCGCAGAAGGACTTCGATGTCGTGCACTGGGAGGACAACCAGGTTTCCGCGAAGTCCTTCAACACGCTGGACGCGCGCGTCGACACCAGCGGAGCAGGCGTGCCTGTAATGGTCTTTAATCCGCTGGCATGGCAGCGCAATGGGCTGGTCACAGTGAGCGTACAGATGCCGCGCACTGAGACAAGCGTCTCTGTGCTTGATGCCGACAACCATGTGCTGCCGTCCGAAGTGCTTTCCTCTGATCCGCAGACCCATACATTTAAGCTTCTGGTGGATGTGAAGGATGCTCCTTCGCTGGGATATGAAGTTCTGCACGTGGTTCCCGGCAAGCATTCCTTCGCCACCGACCTCAAGGTGTCGGGGCTTACCCTTGAAAACGCCAACCTGCGTGTCACAGTCAATAAGGAGAGCGGCTGCATTACCAGCCTCGTCGACAAGAAGACCGGATTCGAGGCGTTGGCTCCCGGAAGCTGTGGAAACGAGCTTCAGCTTTATCACGATCAGCCGAAGCAGTACGACGCATGGAATATTGATCCGGGCACATATGACGTGCCACCGACGCGGCTGGACACTGCCGACTCGGTCGAGCTGGTGGATAACACCCCGCTGCGTGCTGTCATTCGCGTCACGCGCCACACACAGAACTCAAAGTTCGTGCAGGACATCATCTTGACCGATGGTGCTGACCAGGTGGTGGTGGACAACGATGTTGACTGGCACGAGACGCACGAATTGCTGAAAGCAGCCTTTCCTCTGGCTGCTTCCAGTAGCGAGGCGACCTACGAGATCCCGTTCGGGAGCATTCAGCGTCCTACGACACGCAACAACAGTTGGGAGAAGGCCAAGTACGAGGTTCCGGCGCAGCGATGGGCGGATCTGGGCGACGGCCAGCGTGGCTTCAGTCTGATCAACGACTGCAAGTTTGGCTACGACGCACGCGGAAACGTGTTGAGACTGACGCTGCTTCGTTCACCAACCTGGCCTGACCCGAACGCCGACCGCGGGCATCAGCACTTCAGCTATGCACTCTATCCCCATGCCGGAACCTGGAAGCAGGCCATGACCGTCCGCCACGGCTTCGACTTCAACTATAAGCTCAGCGCCGAACAGGTGGAGTCGCACACGGGCGACATGCCCGCGCGTCACTCTTTCGTTTCCGTCACTCCGGACAATGTGGTGATGACGGCGATGAAGAAGGCCGAGGACTCGAACGCGCTGGTCTTCCACTTGTATGAGTGGGCAGGGAAGTCAGGCAACATCACGATCTCGCTGCCTCCGGGAGCAACAGGCGCGACAGAGACCAATCTGCTCGAGCAGCCCGAAGGCCCGGCGCTTTCCGTGGCAGGAAACAAGGTTACGGTCCCCGTGCATCCGTATGAGATCGTAGCCGTAAAGGTGGACTACCCGCACAAGCAGGACTAGTCTGCAGGTAGTTCAATGGTGAGACGCGTACCCTTGGTACCGTCGATAGCAAACCGTCCGCCGAGGGCTTCGACGCGTTCACGCATTCCGCGTAGCCCGTTGCCCTCTTCGCGGACTCCTCCGCGTCCGTTGTCTTCAACCACCAGCGCCGGTTTCCCGTCCTGAGTAATAAAGCGCACAACACATTGGCTCGCTTGCGCGTGACGCACGACGTTGGTTACGGCCTCCCGCAGGATCAACGACATGACGGTTTCCTCCGCAGGCGGCAATGCAGGCGGCTGCTCCTCGCAGACCAGAGTCACACCCGCTGCATCCAGGGTGCTGTACGCGCGCTTGATCTCCGCGGCAAGACCCTCTGACCGGTAGCCGCTGATGGCGTCACGGACTTCGCTGAGCGCCTTGCGGGCAATCTGCTCCACATCGGCAATCTCTGCCCGCGCCCGCGCCGGGTCACCGGCGACCAGACGGCCCGCCAATTCGGACTTGAGGACAACGACCGAGAGTGTATGTCCCAGGACATCGTGCAGGTCCCGCGCAATGCGCTCCCGCTCGGCCACTTTGGCCAACTGTTCAATCTCTTCATGGGCAAGTTGCAGCTTGGAGTTGGCGCGGATTCTCTGCGCCATAAACAAATTCGTCCCGCCCACGACAAACGTGAAGAAGCTCCCGAAGCCCCACGCCCACGGGCTGGTGTGCAGCAATAGGCCCTCAATCAACAACGCCAGGCAGAGGACAATGAAACCACCCAGGCATACGGCCAGCGACTCGCACACAAACGGCAAAAACGCCGCAACGTACACAATGCATCCTGTTGCGCCGTTGTTCTGCGGATAGTAAATCAGCCCCAGTACTGCTATCGCGGCCAGGCATGCGTAGTTCACCCAGCGCTGGCGGGCAAGAACGACGCCCGAATAGCAGGCCAGAAACAGCACATAAAAGACGGCGAACTCAATCCAGTAACGAGTGTTGTGCCGAGCAATCGGCTCAATAAAGAAGAAAACCGAGTAGACGAGCCACAGAAAGTCCCAGTAATCCGCGCGGCGACATGCACGGCTCACCATCATCCGCCGGGCAAGGTTTTGGATACGCCGGGAGCCGTCATCCATCGTCAGGCTCCCCACGCGTTCCTCATTCTCGGATTTACCGTAGACCTTCACGCCTTTGCCTCGCTGCGCGTGAATACCAGCCAAGCCGCTCCCAGCAACAGACAAGTAAAGCCTAGCAGAGCTTCCCAGTGCAGTGTCATGGACGTATCTGCTTGGGCATATCCAAAGATATTCAGCGCCAGCTGCGCATAGTGGTAGGTCGGCAGTGCGGGCGCTATCTTCTGGATCCAGTGCGGCAGCATCCAGATCGGCATCCACAGCCCCGACGCAAACGACATCGGCAGGTAGACGATGTTAATCATGCCTGCTCCGGCATTCGGCGGCAGGATGAAGGAGATGAGCAAGCCCATGGCGGCAAAGGGAACGGCCCCAGCCAGAGTCACCCCGATCAGCTCCAGCATTTCAACCGCGCTCATCGTCACGCCGCCCAGCGTCAGCCCCATCGCCAGCAATATCCCCACTGTAATCATGGCAATCGCGGCACAGGTGATGGTTTTTGCCACGAGGTATACGATGCGGGGCATAGGAGAAGCCTGCTTCAGCTCCAGCCATCCCTGCGCGCGCTCCATCGCTACGCCTGCTCCCAGCCCGAAAAGTGCCGATCCAAACATGCCGAAGCAGCTATAGCTCGCGAGCAGGTAGCGCGCATACTCCGGGTGATGGTTGGTCAGACCGAAGATCGCATAGAACATCACCGGAAAACCGATGACAGAGAAGGAGAATGCCTTGGCCCGAAACAGCTTCAGAAATTCGTAGCGCGTCTCCTGCGTTATCACGCGTGCGTAGTAGCTCCAGCCCAGCGTTTGTGGGCGAACGGCAATCGTTGCGGTAGCCATAATGTAGCCTCCTGAGTTACAAAATCAGTTCGATTCCTGTTGAGTGAGCGCGAGGAAGGCGTCTTCCAGCCCCGGAGCGGAGACTTCGAGGCCGCGCAGCAATGGATCATTGCGCAGCAGTTCATAGACGACGCGCTCGGCCTCGGTCGCGGTCACAATCACGGCCTCGCGGTCCTGCTCCACATTCAGAACTGAGGGCAGATTGCGCATAAAGTTGAGGTCAAGCTCCGTAATGCAACGGATACGCCGTCCAGCCACGCGATGTTTGATCTCGGTCGGTGTTCCCTCGGCAAGAACCTTTCCCCTGCCGATGACCACGATGCGGCTGGCCAGCGCGTCGGCCTCCTCCAAATAATGGGTTGTGAGGAGAACCGTTTTGCCCTGCGCGGCCAGCCACCGGATCTGCTCCCAGAGGGCGCGGCGCGACTCAATATCCATGCCCACGGTTGGCTCGTCAAGGAAAACCAGTTTGGGGTCGCCCGCGAGCGCCAGGCCAAAGAGCATGCGCTGCTTCTGCCCGCCGGAAAGCTTGCCGTAGAAGGTATTCTCCAGGCCCTCAAGGCGCGCGATGCGGACAATCTCTTCACCCGGTAGCGGGTTTGGATAGTAGCTGCGGAAGAGATTGATGTGTTCGCGTACGCGCAGCGTCTCGGGCACGCGGGTAACCTGCAACATGGCTCCGATGCTGGTGCGTGTTTGGGAGTCGCGAGGATTGCCGTCCAACACGCGAACGCTGCCGTTGTTTGGAGCAATGAGGCCGAGCAGAAGCTTTACCGCTGTAGTTTTTCCGGCTCCATTCGGCCCAAGAAGGGCCACTACTTCGCCTGGATACAGCGAGAGATTCAGATTGTCGAGCGCTGTCACCTGCCCGTAGCGCTTGGTGACGGAGTGCAGCCGCGCGATGGGATGCTGTGCCGATGCCCGCAGGTGACCGGTAAGCGGTCCAGCCTGAAATCCGGATGCGTATGCAGTTGCTGCCATGGAAGTCTCCTTAACCAGAGACAGGATCGCTCAGGCAGGAGGGCGGACAGCAGTGGAAGTTGTCAGGAATCGGAGATGACAGATGTCATGCGGAGATTTTGTGCTTTCGAGGGCTACTTTACCTGGGGCGTCCGGCTCCGGTAGCTCCACAGTGCGACACCACCGAACAGGCCGTCCTCATTGGAGATGGTAGAGACGTTTTCCGGCAGCGCGAAATTGATCAGCTTTGCGTTGCCTCCGCCTATGAACAGGTGGTCCCAGTTGAAGGTGTGCGCGGTCTGTTCAATTGCTTTGGAGAGAAGGCGATTCCAACGTTTCTTGCCATATTTCTTCAGGCCCCTTCTACCGAGGTAATCCTCGTAGGTCTTGCCTTTGCGCCATGGGTGGTGGCCAAGCTCGAGTCCCGCGCATAATTGTCCATCCGTGAACAACGCTGAACCCAAGCCGGTGCCCAAAGTCAGCACCAGTTCTACGCCCTTGCCGCGAATGGCTCCGTAGCCTTGTACTGCGGCGTCATTCGCCAGGTGTACGGGAATTTTCCAGCCCTTTTCGAGCATTGCCTGCAGGGGAAATCCAACCCAGTCGGGGTGCAGGTTGGCCGCGGTGAGTGTCTGCCCGTGCTTGATCACTCCGGGAAAGCCTACTGAGACACGATCGCAGGCGGGCAGCCGATCGCGGAGGCCATCAAGAGCTTCGAGGACTCGTTGCGGGGTTGCAGGATCAGGAGTTGGTGTGCGCATCCGTTCGCTTAATGGGCTTCCTTGCGCGTCGAGCGCCATGACCTTGAGGCCGGTGCCTCCAATATCGACCGCAAGCGTGATGGGGTGGAGGTACCCGGGATTGTTGCGGGCGGCGGCAGCCGTTGTCCCTTTCTTCTTCGTTGCAGCTCTTGAGCTCTTCATCCTGTTCGCGAACATTCTTTCGGTTTGAATGTGCCTTCGTCAATGGCCTGTTGGCGAGGGTTGAATGTGCCTTGTTCTATCGGCCAGCCATCACGATCGGCAGGGTGGGTGTTGGCGAGCCTTGAGCCCGCTCAATGGTTACGGCAACGACCTTGACGTCAATACCCACAGGCACAGGAGGCAGAACTACCGAGGCAGCCCCAGTCGAGTCAGGACGGAAAAGACCGGCTGGAATCGGCGCTTCCCCGTGGGCTGGGATCAGCCACAGTTCGTAGGTTTTGTCGGATGGTATTGGACGCAGGTTGCTGGCGATAAAGACCAGTGCACCACTCTGCTCGACGTACGAAGCGTGGGCTACCGGTTGCGCCGGGCGCCTGGTTTCAGTAAGCGTAATTAGTTTGGCCTGGGGAGAAGTAAGAGCGTCCATCAGCTTCTGCGCGCGTGCCGCCTGGGCCGAGAGCGCGGTAATCTGCCCACGTTCCACGTCCAACTGGTGCTGGAGCTGAAAGCTGTGATAGGCGAGGTAAACGAGAACCACTGCAGTGATGGCAGCAATGACAGCGATGATCCATCCCCGTCCTCCAAAGCTGCTCTTCCGCACCTGGCGGTCGGGCAGCGTGGGAACATGCGGATTGGGAGGATTTTCCTGCATTCTGTAGGGTGACCGAGTCTGTTCCGGCTCTATCGATGTTAAACAATTAGAAGCAATTTATTGCTCCTGCGTTTTTCGCGGAGCGAGGTTTTTGCTCATGAAGGACCGCCAGAAAGGTTCGCATATCGAAAAGACGCAGGCAGCCAGGGTCCGTATAGACAAGCTGCTGGTTGATTGCGGCCTCGTCTCCAGCCGCGAACGGGCGCAGGCGCTCATTCTGGCTGGGCGCGTTCTTGTTGATGAGCAGAAAGTCGAAAAGCCGGGACACGCAGTTCGGGCAGATGCCGCAGTGCGGCTGCTTGGCGATGATCCTCGCTATGTGAGCCGTGGCGGGCTGAAGCTGGAAGCCGCACTGGAGCGCTGGAAGATCGATCTGAGCGGCCGCTTTTGCCTGGATATTGGCGCTTCCACGGGGGGCTTTACCGACTGCATGCTGCAGCACGGGGCAGAGCGCGTGCTGGCTGTTGACACCGGCTACGGGCAGATTGCCGAGAGCTTGCGCCGCGACGCGCGCGTGACGTTGATGGAACGCACCAATGCCCGCAAACTCCAGCCCGGAGAGTTACCAGAGGGGATCAGTTTTCTTGCCATGGACGTGTCCTTTATATCTTCAACGTTGGTCCTGCCTGCAGTCCGTGGAGCCATTGGTGGGAAGCAGCGGCTGGAAGCGGTAATTCTAGTCAAGCCCCAGTTCGAGGCCGGACGGGAGAGCGTTGGCAAAGGGGGTATTGTGCGCGATCCGCTGGCCCGCCAAGCGGCCATTGACCGGGTCCGGGCCTGCGTCGCAAGTCTTCAGGGCGCGGACGTAGAGGTGATCGAATCGCCGATCCAGGGAGCTGAAGGCAACATAGAATTCCTGCTTCATACTGTGATGCCCGGTATTTCGTTACACTGATACCCATGCGTCCCGTAGCCATCGTTTCCAAGCCACAGAAGGATGAGCTCTCCACGCTGCTGCCGGAGTTGCTGCTCTGGATGAAGGCCCACGGCCTGAGCCCGATTCTTGACCCCGTGAGCGGCAACTATACGCAGGCGGCCCCGGTGGTGGCACGGCATCTGCTGCCGGAAGAGAACCCTGAGCTTGTGGTTGTCCTGGGTGGTGACGGAACGCTGCTCTCCGCAGCACGGGTTTTTGCGAAGACCGGCGTCCCCATTCTCAGCGTTAACCTGGGCTCGCTCGGATTTCTTACCGAAGTACGGCTCTCTGATCTTTACTCCACGCTTGAGGGTTGGTGCAGCCAGTGTTTCGCGGTCGACGCGCGCTTTATGCTGCACAGCGAGTTGTGGCGCGATGGAGAACTCTTTGTTGAGCACGAGGCTCTGAACGATGTGGTTGTGGCAAAGGGAGCCATCGCCCGCATGGGAGACTTCCGTGTATTGCTCGACGGCCAGGTTGCTGCCGTTTTTCGTGCCGACGGCGTGATTATTGCCACTCCGACCGGTTCTACAGCGTATTCACTTGCGGCGAACGGCCCGATCCTTGTGCCGGACGTGGATGCACTGGTTATCTCGCCAGTGTGTCCGCACCTTCTTACGATTCGGCCTATGGTTGTGCGGGGTGATGCACGCCTGAGCGTGAGCATCGAGGGAGTGCCCGACCAGACTTTCCTGACTGTCGACGGTCAGGAAGCCATAGCGCTGAAAGTCGGTGATGAACTGCGCTGCCGGCGCTCGGACTACAGCGTCAAGCTGGTGCGTCTGGGGGCGACCGGCTTCTTTGACGTGCTGCGCTCCAAGTTGAAATGGGGAGAACGATAGCAGCTATTTGCTGGTCAGTTCAGTGAGCAGGACTTTCGCCTTGGTGGCCAGGATGTGCGCTCCGTCCAGGTCTTCCTGATCCAATGCCTGCCTGGCCTTGGTGAGGAAAGTCCGGATCTGGTCTGCGGTTGTTTGCTCGTCCTTGCTTAAGGGGCGCTTGAGGTTATCCAGCCCTTTTTGTATTGCGTTTATTTCGTCCAGGATCTGGTTTCGACGTGGAGTATTTGTGCTTTCACCGGCGGCTGTGAGTTGGCCAATGGGGGTGATATCGCTCGTGCCACCATTTGACGCTATTTCAGCCTGCTGACTGGGCGTGGGGTTCTGATTCGCTGGAACCTCGGTGTGTTTTACCTTATGGTGAGCAGGGCGGTGCTTTATTGGTTTTTGCTCCGGGACGGGTGGGCTTGGAGGACTGATGTGTGGCAATTCCACCGGCGGGAGTTGAGGGGGAGGCATATTTGCCTCGCTGAGGTAAACGGGCAAAGTAGGAGCCTGGGCGGCTGCCGGAGGCATCGCTTTGGTCCTGTGTCTGCATCCCGTAACAAAGGCAGCAAGCAGAAGCAGAGCAGCTAACTTACCAGTGGACTTCATTCACCGGATCCCCTCAAAGAATGTACATTCGTATCCGTTAAGCTGCGCTGGCCCGGTTCAGAAAGAGGGATTGCCGGAATCCTTAATGTAAACGTCGAACCCTTCCCCAGCCTCGATTCTACGTCAAGCTGGCCATGGTGTAGCTGCAGGATGCGATAGGTCATGGCCAGCCCGATTCCGCTGCCTTCACGCTTCGTTGTGAAGTACAAATCGAAGATCCGGTCGCGGATTTCATTCGGTATCCCCTCGCCGTGATCTTCAATCTTCAGGACGGCCGCCCGGGCATCCTCAGAGAGCCGTAGGGCCAGTTCGCCGCCGTCCGGCATGGCCTGCGCCCCGTTTAACACGACATTGAGTATTGCCTGCTTGAGCAGGTCGGCGTCGACCCTGACAATGACCGGGTGCTCGGGCAGCTCACTCACGACCGTAACGTTTCTGGTTTCAAGTTCAGCCGAGGCCAGCATAAGAACGCTGGAGACGATATCGCGGAGGTCCTGGTCCTTTAGCTGGAGCTCAACCGGGCGCGAGAAGTCAACCAGAGTCTGTACCACGCGGTCGAGGCGGTGTATCTCGCTCTGGATTACCTCAAGGTGCCGAGCAGCCCCGGCGTCACCCGTTACCTTGCTGCGAAGCAGTTCGAGATGAACGACGATTGCGTTGATCGGGTTTTTGACCTCGTGGCCAACGCCGGAGGTGAGCCTTCCAATGGCCGCCAACCGCCGGGAAACTTCTAACTCATTCTCAATTTCGCGCACCGACTCGAGGTCGTGCAGCGTGAGCAGCGCTCCGAGCGAATGGCTTTGATCGACGGCGTGGTCGTCATGAATGAAGTCGAGGGAGATCTCAATGCGGCGGCCTGTTTCGGTGACGACTTCTTCCTGAACGATCGAGATGCCTGCATCAAAAGCGAGACGGACGGTGCGGCCCAGGAGGGTTTTCCGATCGAAGATCTCGTGCACAGAAGCGCCAAGGATCTCGTCACGGTCGACGTTCAGAAACCGCTCTACAGAGCGTGAAACCAGGACGGCGCGAGCATCCCGTGTAAAGAGCATCATGCCGTCCTGAAGGTTAGAGAGAATCTGATCCAGGTTTTCCTTGAGGGCGGAAAAAACCTCTTGAACGTCCTTCATGCGGCGGCCAAGCCGCTCAATCTTGTGAGATACCTGGACGACGGTGTCTGAAGATCGCGGCGGCACAGGCTCGATAGCGGTTCCTGCTTCGGCCTGCGAAAGGGCGTCGAGGCGCGCACTGATCTGCTCGATTGGAGACAAGGCCAGGTTGGCCACAAACGCCGCCGCGCCAAGCGACAACAGCAGTGCCAGTCCCGTGAAGGCCAAAGCTCCGTAGAGCCAGGGGCGCAGTGCGTTTTCCAGAAATGTGGTTCGTATCCCGATCTGAATGTTCAGAAATGGCTGGTTGTCCCGGTCAAGTTCGAGGGAAACGTTGTAAACCCGGGGAGGGCCGAACACGATCTTCAGCATCTCGATCGGCGACTCGTTTCGCAATGAGGCGTAACTGGGCCGCTGCGGCAGCGGTTGATCTTCAAGAGATGGGTCGGGGGCAGTCACCAGGCCGCGTCCGTTGCGGTCGACGATAGCGATGTCCTGGACGGTCGGCGAATAGTTGATGACCGAGGCGATCAGCGCATTTAATGCATCGTCATTGCGCAGCGACTCGGCAACTGCGGCTCTGACCGCCGCAGGATCGTTGACATTGATGGTTTGATTTCTAAGGCCGTTTTCGAGCGCTTCGCGCGTCGTAAAGAGCAGCTGATGCGCCACAATGTCCGTTGAGAGGTAGGACTGCTCAATGTGCTGCTGCAGTAACTGGCCGATGTACAGCCAAGAGAGCACAGACACCACTAGGAACACCAGCCCTGTGATGGTAATCGCGAGTTTGGTCTTCAATCGCATGAGGCACGCCCGTCAAGCAAAATGGGGCAGGGAAAGTTCTGCAGCGCGGCAGGGACAACAGGCAAGAGAGGGTGCTTCACGGCTCGTCGGTATTTTCTGAGCCGTTGTCCGTCGTGGAGCTTCCATACTCCTTCAACTTATTATGCAAAGTCTTCAGACTAATGCCCAGTGTCTCGGCGGCACGCGTCTTGTTATTTCCGTGCGACTCGAGCGTCTTAAGGATCAATAGCCGCTCTGCATGGTCAATTGTGGAGCCTATTTCGATATGGACCGCATTTTCAGGAACCACCGCTTCGACCGGTTTGCCACTTGATTTTCCAAATCCCGGTGGCAGATGGCGTGCCTCCAGCAGTCCCTCGCCTCCTAACACGACTGCGCGCTCAATCGTATTCCGAAGCTCACGCACATTACCGGGCCAGTCGCTGGCCATAAGCTGTTGCAGCATCTCGCCACTGACGCCGGTGATTTGGCGGTCGTGCTTTTGATTCATGTCCTGAATCATCGCCTCCACAATGGCTGGGATGTCTTCCTTGTGTTCGCGGAGCGGAGGCATATGAATGTTGAATACGTTCAGCCGGTAAAAGAGGTCAGCGCGCAAATGGCCGTCGGAGACAGCCACGGCGGGGTCTTTATTGGTCGCAGCAAGAACGCGGACATCCACGGGAGATTCAATTTTGCTGCCAAGCCGCCGCAGAGTGCGCTCCTCGATTACGCGGAGTAACTTGGCCTGAGTGCCGATAGGCATTTCTCCAATCTCATCGAGAAGCAGCGTACCCTCTTCGGCGAGCTCGAAACAGCCGGCACGGCGTTCCATCGCTCCTGTAAATGCTCCCTTTTCGTGGCCAAATATTTCGCTTTCGATCAGGGTTTCGGGAATGGCCGCGCAGTTAACGGCAACGAACGGTCTTGCCTTGCGAGGGCTCAGCGAGTGCAGCGTGCGCGCTACCAGTTCCTTGCCTGTACCGCTTTCTCCTGTGATCAGCACGGACACATTGGAAGGCGCAATGCGTTCGATCAGGGCGAAGACCTCCTGCATCTTCTTCGATGACCCAACCATTAACCCTAAAACCCCGGCATCCCTCAGCTTGCGCCGGGTTACTTCCAGTTCCTGCTCGGTCTCACGCTGGCGTGCGGCGTTGGAAAGGATCTGCCGCAATCGGACTGAGTCGACCGGCTTCTGTATGAAGTCGTATGCGCCGAGTTTCATGGCATCTACGGCTGACTGGATTGAGCCCTGAGCCGTGAGCACCACTACTGCCTGGTTCTGTTTGAGCTCGGAGAGGCGTTCCAGTAACTCAAGACCGTCCATGCGCGGCATTTTGAGGTCGGCGACAATGATTCCAGGCTGCCAGGCCAGCGCCTTTTCCAAGCCCTCGACCCCATCACGCGCAGTCTCAGTACGATACCCCCAGCCGGAAACCAGCTCGGCAAGTCCGGTCAGGGCATGCAGCTCATCTTCAACGATTAAGACCTTTTCTTGGTTCATGATCGATTACCCGCTCAGGTCTCCAGCGGATACCCTTTCTTGTATCACGCGGCACGGGTTTCAGGCAGGCGGATCCCCGGTGCGATCTACGGGTCCTGCCGTGTATCCTAAAATTCTATGCTTAATTACGAAATTTCAGCGCATGAGCTCAAGGAGTTGTTGTCTGAAGGCCGCGAACCGGGGTGTGTCCTGCTGGATGTACGAGAGGTATGGGAACACGAGGAGGCAAGGATTGAGGGTAGCATTCTGATCCCGATGGGTGAGATTCCTGCCCGTGTCCATCAGGAACTTGATCCGGAAGCCCATATCATTGCAATTTGCCATCACGGAGTGCGTTCCATGAGCGTGACAGCGTGGCTTCGCGAGCAGGGTTTTGAACGGGCACAGTCGCTGCGCGGAGGTATTGATGCCTGGTCGGCAGAAGTCGATGCTTCGGTTCCGCGCTATTAATAGCAAAGATTTACGTGTGCCTTGCGGGATGACGATGCGGGCTCCGGCACTTTTCTCAAGCCAAAAATTGACCTATTGCTCCGGAGTCTATATTTTGGATAAACTCAATCAACCACTGCTACCGTGTTCCAGGTTGATAAGAGAGGCCAGGGATATCCGGGCTGTCTTCGCCCGGAGTAGTGCTTGAAGTCAGGATCGGAACAAGGAGCATATTTCGAATGCAAGGGTGGACGAACCCTTCCCAGGGGGCCCAGCCGGAGTTTCCGGCGGCAAGCTCCTCATCACATTCTGCAGTCATTACACCGGCAGATCTGCGGAAAGTAATCTTCAAGCGCAAGTGGCTTATTTTGGCCACAACATTGGTCGGGATCGCGCTTGCTGTCTTTTACATCCTAACGACAACCAAGCAATATCAAGCATCCGCGCGCGTAAACATCGACCTTGGCCGTTCCACCAATATTGGCGTGGAGAGCTTGATTTCGCAGAACGCAAATTTCTTTGAAGACCCAGAGACGGCGCTTAATACCCAAATCGAGATTATGCGCAGCGAAACGGTGGCAATGGATGTCATCAGGGCTCTCGATCTGTTCCATAAGAAACCATTTTCCGAGGTTTTTGCCGAGCATCCGTACAACGGGCAATTGACTCCCCTCGAGCGCACGGCGTTAATCGGGATGTTCCAGGGCTCAACCAGGATTGAGATTGTGCCGGATACCGAGCTCGTACAGGTGAATTTTACGAACCCCGACCCAAAGGTTGCCATGAACGCGGCCAACGCGATCGTCGATGCCTATATGCAACGTGACCTGGAATCGCGTTTTCAGGGGACCTCCCGCGTTTCAGACTGGCTTGCGCACCAGTTGACCGGATTGAAACAGCAGGTCGATGCAGATCAGCAGGCGCTGGCTGATTATGTGCAAAAGCATAACATCGTGGTAACAGACAGCATGGGCGGAAATTTGGTCACCGACAGTCTCACGACTGTGAACGAGCAATTGGCGCAGGCGCAAGCTGACCGAATCGTAAAAGAGGCCCGCTACAGAATGGCCCTCACTCGTAACCCTGAACTCTTGGTTTCGGTTGCACCTGGGACGATTCTAGGCGCCCTTAGGGAGCAGCAGGCAGACCTCATGGTCGAACAGGCACAATTACGTTCAAAGTTCGGTCCGAATTATCCGAAGGTCCGCGAGATCAATAAGCAGTTGGCAAGTGTGCAGGCAGACATAGATACGGAGATCAACAACCTGACGAAGCGCTTTGCGGAGGAGTACAACACCGCCGTGAAAACTGAGTCTCTGCTGCAGGCCCGTCTGGACGCGCTCAAACAGGAATCGTATCGTCAAAATGCATCGTCGGCGCAGTTTGACATTCTCAAGCATACTGCTGAGTCCACGGCCGAACTGTATGACGCACTCCAACTGAGGTTGCAGGAAGCAGGTATCACCGCTGGTTTGGGCTCGACCAACGTTGATATCATCGATCACGCGACTATTCCCCCGGGGCCCTACTCGCCGCGAAAGAAGGCGGATTTGATGTTCGGATTGTTCGGTGGGCTGGTGGGTGGGTTCATCCTAGCATTTGCTTTAGAGACGTTCGATGATACGCTTCAGTCGTCGGAAGAGGCGGAGACAATTGCACATCTGCCAACACTGGCTGTAGTGCCGCATTTCTCAAGCAACAAGGAGGCAGCGCAGAGAGCTCAAAGACAAAAGCTTTTGCCGGATCTGGTGACGTATCTAGATCCTCATTCGCTGGGAGCAGAGGCATTTCGCACATTACGCTCCGCCATCCTGTTGTCTGCAATCGATCGTGAGCCAAAGGTATTTCTTGTTGCGAGTAGCTTTGCCGAGGAAGGCAAGTCGACCGTAGCCGCAAATTTGGCCATTTCGTTTGCCCAACGTGACGAAAAGGTCCTGCTGGTAGATACGGATTTGCGACGTGGTACTTCTCACCTGAAGTTTGGCCTCTCCAATCGCAGTGGCTTGTCTTCGGTTCTCGCTCGGGAGGCGGGAAGGGAAGCCTATGAAACTCCGCTTGCGGACTTGCCTGGGCTCAAGGTACTTTCCCGTGGGCCGATCCCACCCAATCCTGGGGAAATGCTAGGATCGCGCTCTATGGAAGCGCTTTTGCAGCAATGGCGAGACGAATACGATCGGGTTATCCTTGACTCGTCCCCGGTTCTCGCTGTCTCGGATTCCCTCAACCTGGCGTCGCAAATCGATGGAGTGTTGATCCTGGTCCGTGCAGGAGTGACGCGCAAGAAGGCCCTACTGAGGACACGCGAGATGCTGCGACGCGCTAATGCGCGCCTTGTCGGCACAATCGTAAACGACGCAGATCTGCGACTCGAAAATTACTACACCTATTCGAAGCACTATGGTTACGGCTACAAGAGCAATTACGGATCAGGCTATGGGGCGTCCGATGACAAAAAATAGGCTTGCGGTCGTTCTCATATTACTGTGCGGTGCGCTGCAATCGGGTCTTGCCGGTTGGGCTCAGACTACAGGGTTTCGAGTCCAGCAGCCGGTAAATGCGCAAAAGATCTCGATCGGCCCTGGAGATATTTTGAGCGTGCAGGTTTTTGACACGCCAGAGCTTTCCACGGATTCGGTGCGCGTGAGTAAGAATGGTGAAGTTAATCTGCCGGTTTTGGGTCTGGTGAATGTTAAGGGGTTGAACCCTATCCAGGCTGCTGTGCGCATTGAATCTGAACTACGCTCTCACGGCTTGATGCTCGAGCCTCATGTAACGGTTTCAGTGATTGAATATGCATCGGAAGTCGCCACGATACTGGGAGAGGTCAAGGATCCTGGCGTGTATCCGATCTGGGGAGGCCGTCACTTGCTCGATTTGATTGCTCTTGCTGGAGGGCTGTCAACCGAGGCCGGTAAGATCGTGACCATTGCCCACCGAGACGACCCACACCACCCGAAGATTATCCATCTGGTTCAAAATGTAAAGTCTTTGGGTGCTCAGCAGAATCCATTGATCTTGCCTGACGATACGGTTGAGGTAGGCAGAGCCGGAATCATCTATGTTCTCGGTGCGTTCAATAAGCAAGGTGGGTTTTTGATTGATAATAACGAGCGCGTTTCGCTGCTGCAGGCCATAACGCTCGCTGGAGGATGGGCTCCATCTGCGGCGCTCAGCAAGGCCCGGCTGATTCGAAAGGTGCCGCAAGGTCATGAAGTTTTGAGATTGGATCTGAAGCATATACTGTACGGTAAGCAGGCCGATGTCAGAATCGAGAACGGCGACATTCTCTATGTTCCTTCAAGCCTCGGCAAGACTTTAGCAACTCGCGGGATCGAAGCGATCATAGCTGCGGCTCAAACCGCGGTAATCTATACGTCAGTTAATGATTGAGTCCGGATACCGGACGATAATGGTGCTGTCCGATTCACGGTCGTGCGACGACATGGGAACTACTCAACAAACCGCTTCATACTCGT
>JASHUR010000299.1 GCA_030039895.1 Acidobacteriaceae bacterium
ACTACGTCGATCAGCACGTCGAGGCGGGCAATCGCGCGGTCGGGCTTAGCGGCGCGACGCTGACAGCTGTGTCTGGGACTGGGCGGGCAGTTGCTTGATCGGGGAAGCGGAAGCCGATCGGTCCAGCCAGCCTGCAGCCCCGATCATTTCGACCACCAGCAATATGGCCAGTACAAGCAGCCCGTGGCGGATTACGGCGTCTGTATTGAACTTCATCGATTTTGTTTCCTTCCTATGGATTTTCGTCTGCGCCCGCGCTCTTGCGCACAGAACATCAACCAGCACACAACCGAGAAATTCAGCCGGAAATCGCAAGCACATCCGGAGAAATGCTCTGTTAAATCAAGAGTAGAAGGCCTGCCGCAGGATAGATATAGAGGGCACTACACAAACGTCTGTGTGGTTCCACACAGGGGCATCAACCTGTTGGTTCAGGCCTACAAAGAATGCTGTTGATTACTGTTTCCGGAGCTTGCCTGGAGGACTCGCTTTTGCGGTGCCGGGTTTTGGCGCAGGAGCAAATTCAAATTTCTCGATCACGACTTCCTGAGGCTGATTGGACGAGCTGTCGGAATGATGAAAATCGTAAAGATCGATATGTACTTTCTCGTTGGCGGCAACGGGAACGTCCGACGTGAAGACGTGCTGCTCGATGACCTGTCCCGGGCCGGTGGGTGAACCACCGATCGTTGAAAAAATGACTTTTCCGGGTTCCCACCGGAACATTTGCGTCATAGGTCCCGCGGGCACATTAAAGCGGACAAGGTTTTCCGGGGCGTAGAAAGGCTGGACAACGTACTGTGCGTTCGCTTTGCTCGGGTCGCCCCAACGGCTGAGTTCAATATCAAGTTCGTTGCGAAAGTTGGTCGATCGCGCGTCATCCCAGGTGAACATGCCCATCACGGCAGATGGTCTCAGGTGCGCGCTGTCTTCAACGAGAAACCTGTAGGTGCCGTAGCCCAGGCTCTGTCTGAGGCTGACCTCTGCGCAGGACCAGCGCCCGTTGCGATAATCCATGCGGAGGTGAAGATAACCCTTCTGGTCAGTCCATGCATTGGCTGGGTCGTATGCGTAAGGCTGGCCGCCGTGATCGCTGATTCCCGTCTGGACTGTCCAGGTATACCCGCTGAAGCGAAGCGTGGGTGCAGCCGGAGCGAGTACCGCATTTCCTTTAACAGCTATGATGGCCAACACTCCGTTCCCCTCTGCTGGAAGGGTGCTTAGCTTGGGCGCCGGCAGGTAACTGGGTTCGACAAGGAGCGCGGCATAGTCGGTGCCCAGATGGGTAACATTTCGCCATGTCGAATCCGGTTGAATCTTTGTATATGGCTCGTTGGTGAGCGGCTGAAGCCACCACACGCCGCTGTGCGCATACAAAACAATCTGCTCGCCGGGCTTTGCATCATGCACCTGCCCGGCGATCGGTTCCATCTGTGCAGGACCGCCGGTGGCTGCGTCCGGGACCTGAGTAATTTCGATCGTGGGTCTACCGGTTCCCATCCCAGAGCGGCAACCCGCAATCAACAAACCGGCAATCGCAAGCAGCAGCACGGGCGCAGGTTTTGATCTAAGCGCAGCAGCGATATTGTGCATGGAGGTTCTCATCAGGATATGCGCAATGCAGTTGCAACCTCAGCCCTTCTCCTTGCCGTTGAGCGGGATTTCCACTGTCATGACCGTGCCTTGACCGGGTGCCGACCGAACGCGGAAGTTACCACCCAGCGTGCGGGCGCGTTCCTCCATGCCGGTGAGCCCAAACCCGCTTTTTGCTCCTTTCGAGGGGCGGTTTGCCGGGTTGAAGCCGATTCCATTATCGCGTATCGACAGAATCAGATGCTGATTATCGCGGGCGACGCGGACCTCGGCCTCGGTTGCCTGAGAGTGCTTCATGAGGTTATTCAGTGATTCCTGAACAATCCTATAGAAATGGATACGAAGGTCGTTTGGAAGCGCATCGTCGATGTTCTCTATTTCTGAACCGATTCGGATTCCCGAGGCGGTGGAAACTGTACGCACAATAATTTCAACCGCTTTGGTGAGACCGAGCCGATCCAGTTGGAATGGCCGGAGGTTATAAGAAATTTCGCGCGTCTCCTGAATAGCGAGCGCAGCCTCCGAGCTTATTTCCTGCATGGTTTCCTCGCCGGGAGGCATACCCTTGCTCTGAGAGCGCGTTAGAAGCTGGGCCAGATTGTTGATTATGATCAATCGCTGCCCAAGGCTGTCGTGGAGTTCCGAGGCGATGCGCTGACGCTCACTTTCCTGCGAAGCGATCAACTGCCGAGAGAAGGCCCTTTGCGCCGCCTGTTCCTTCTGGAGCTGCGAGATGCGATAGTACACAGCCAGAGTGATGAGTGCGGCCGCCACCAGCACTTCAAGGGCGAAGAACCACCAGGTGCGGTAGAAGGGCGCGAGAGCAATAACCGTCAGGCTTTGCCCGACGTTATTCCAGACGCCGTCGCTGTTGTCCGCGATCACATGAAACGTATACGTGCCAGGAGGCAGGTGGGAGTAGTAGGCGGTGCGCCTGGAACCAGCGTCGACCCAGTGCGAATCGAGGCCCTGCAACTGATAACGGAAGCGAATCTGATCAGAGTGGATAAAGCTGAGCGCAGTGTATTCAATTTCCAGATTCTCTTTATTTGGCGGTATTCGCAGCGAGCCGTGAATGGGGGCGCGAACATGATCAAGATACGCGGCTTCAATCACAACCGGAGGAGGCTGAGGATTCACACGGACTAAGCTGGGATCGATGACGGCAGCTCCATCCTGCGTCGGAAACCACAGCTTGCCATCCTGCGCTTTGATTCCGGCTGGCCACATTCCGCCATTGCACTCGACGTTCAACATGCCATCGGCTTTTCCGTAGGCAACAGAAGTAATGGTTGCGATCTTTCCTTCTGCGAATTCGTTCAGCTCCTGTTTGCTCACGCGATAGATGCCCCGATTACTGCTCATCCACAGATTTCCTCTTCCGTCTTCGAGGATCTGGAAGACGCCGTCATCGAAGAGGCCGTCCTGCTGCGTGTAGCGCGTGAATTTTCCGTTCTTGAAACGGGCCAGTCCGCCATCATAGGTTCCGATCCAGAGCACGCCGTCGCGATCTTCGTAAAGCGCGCGAATGCTGTTGCTGGGGAGCCCATCCTGCTCAGTCCAGTGCGTAAACTGACCGCCATGAATCCGGGTGAGCCCACCGTAGCTTCCAACCCAAAGGTCCCCGGACGCACTTTGAATGATGACCCTGACGTCGTTGGACGCCAAGCCGTCCTGCTGGGTAAGCGTTCTGCTGGGGCCATTCCGGTATGCCACCAGGCCATCCGTCGTCCCGAACCACATGGTGCCGCCGCGGTCCTGCAGGATCACGTCCACAACTGCGCCGTCGGGAAGCTGCACGTCTGTCTTGTGGAACCTGCCGTTTTGAAAAATGACGAGACCACCGTGCGTGCCGACCCATAGATTCCCTTCACGATCACCGCCAAGCGCGCTGACCAGGCGGCCGGGCAGACCATCAGCAGTGGTGTAATTCGTGAAATGCCCGTCGCGGAAGCAACTGAGGCCGGTTGACCAGGCTCCCAGCCAGATGGCCCCCGACCGGTCCTGATAGATCGGATAGATGTTCTGGTCGATCATGCCCTGCGCCTTGCTGTAGACGTTGATGATCTGCTCCTGAAGCTGATAGAGGCCGTTGCCTTCTGTACCGATCCAAATATTACCTTCCCGATCTTCCATGAAGCGCGTGTAAGCGATGGTGACTGGCCGGCCTGAGGAGACGAAATCCAGAAGCAGCGTCAGACGTGTGCCGACGTGCGCTGTCCAGACACGCCCGTGAGCGTCACGATAAGTAATGCGGACAGGGTGCTTAGGGTCGACATGCTGGACGTCCTTTTTATTTGCGGGGATTATTCCTTGTTTGCCATCAAGGTCTTCAATCCAGATATCGCCCGCGCCGTCGAGGCCTACATCCCAGATTGAGTTCTGTGGAAGCCATTTGGGCAGAGAGTAGTTAAGGAGATGTCCCTGGGTGAAGATGTACAAGGTAGAGTTGTCGCATCCCCAGAAGCCGGCTTCCTGCCATCGAAGCGGCTGATAATTCAGCTTGACCTCGCCGGGTGTGACGTCAAGGAACTCTTCGGTTTTGCTGTTCCATTTCAAAATCGAGGTTTCCGACAATATCCATATATCTCCGGCAGCGTCTGTTGTCGTTCCGCGAATGCTGCCAGCGGGTATGCCGTCCTCTGGTCCGTAGGTGCGGAATGTGCCGTCATGATAGCGGGTAAGAGCGCCGTCTTCGCTGCCCAGCCAGAGGTCGCCATTCTGCCCCTTGACCATCGAACTGAAGCGGTTGGAGTCGATCCCGGGCGTATTGCTCCTGTTGAACAGGACAAAGCGCACACCGTCGAAACGAGCCACGCCATTGAGCGTTGCGATCCAAAGATAGCCGTCCGGTGTCTGGGCGATGCCGCGGATTACGTTTTGAGGAAGGCCGTTTTCGACGGTCCAATTTCTGAGCTGATACTGCTGGGCCATGGCCGTGCCAATGCAGGCTAGCAAGAAGAGGCTTGCCAGACAGATACGCGACCACCGATGGGCGAATGCCACCGCTCTCTCCGTTATTGAAAACACTCCACCCGCTGGACGCATCGTACAGCTTTCGATGCAGAGTGAGAATAACTTTTCTATCGAAATGTACACCCTATGGGCAGATCAGTCGTGTGATTAGGTGAATCACAGAGACAGGAGGTTCTGAGGAGGCAGGCCGAATGCGTTCGCGACTCGATTGCAAAAGCCCATCATGGCAGCTACATGCACGGCTTCCGCAATTTGTTCTTCGC
>JASHUR010000300.1 GCA_030039895.1 Acidobacteriaceae bacterium
CGGCAGTGATCAGCGCAGCTGAGATTGCGGATGTGGACGCGATTCATCCGGGCTACGGGCTGCTGAGCGAGAACGCGAACTTTGCCGAGGTGTGCCGCGCGTCGAACATCAAGTTCATTGGGCCTCCTCCGGATGTGACGCGGCTGATGGGCGAGAAGGAAAAAGCACGCCAGGCGATGAAGAAGGCGAAGGTCCCGATATTGCCTGGGTCGGACGGCGTGATTGCGAGCGAAGACGAGGCACTGGAGTGGGCGAAGTCGGTCGGGTTCCCGGTGATTCTAAAGGCTTCGGCCGGAGGCGGCGGGCGCGGCATGCGCGTGATCCGCTCGGAGACGGAACTGCCTATGCTGTTCCAGGCTGCGCATACGGAAGCACTGAACGCTTTCGGCAACGGCGACCTGTACATGGAGAAGTTCATCGAGCGGCCGCGGCACATCGAGTTCCAGGTGCTGGCGGACCAGCACGGGAACGTGATGTCGCTGGGAGAGAGAGAGTGCTCGATACAAAGGCGGCACCAGAAGCTGATTGAAGAGGCACCATCGCTGCAGGTGACTCCGAAGCTGCGGGAGGAGATCGGCAAGACGCTGAAGAAGTCGCTGGAGAATGTGGGCTACCAGAATGCCGGGACCGTTGAATTCCTGATGGATGAAGACGGCAAGCTTTACTTCATCGAGATGAACACGCGCATTCAGGTGGAGCATCCGGTGACGGAGATGGTGACGGGCATTGATCTGGTAAAGGCGCAGCTGCGGATCGCGTATGGCGAGAAGCTGTCGTCGGTCGTGCCGGAGCCGCCACCGATTCGCGGGCATGCGATCGAATGCCGCATCAACGCGGAGCACCCGGAAAAGTTCACTCCGTCAGCTGGGAAGATTACCGCATTTAACGTGCCCGGCGGGAATGGTGTGCGCGTAGATACAGCGCAGTATGCCGAGGGTGTGGTGCCACCGTATTATGACTCGCTGATTGCGAAGCTGATTACGCATGGGAAGGACCGCGAAGAGGCGATGGCGCGAATGCGGCGGGCGCTGGGGATGTTCATTGTGCAGGGGATCCATACGACGATTCCGCTGCACGCGAAGATTTTCGAGGACGAGGAGTTCATTGCCGGGAAGTTCGACACGAAGTTCATGGAGCGGTTCTTCGAGAGGCAGAAGAGCGGCAAGTAACTCCTGCTATTTGCCAAAGAGAATTGTGGCGCGGTGCGTTGCGGAGAGCAGCGCGCCGCGTTTTACTTTTGGCGAAGTTGCGGCGTAGAGCAGGAAGCATCTTGAAGCATTATTCTGAACGGAAGACGCAAGAGGAGACGAGTGGAGATGAGCATTTCCGAGACGCTGCTTCCTGAGTTTGACAAGGAGTTTGCGAGCACGCGGAAGATTCTGGCGCTGGCTCCGGATGACCGGTTGGCGTGGAAACCGCATGCAAAGTCGATGGAGATGGGGCGGCTGGCGTGGCATATCACCGGCCTGACAGGACGGGCGGTGGACGTGCTGACGACGAGCGTTCGGACGGTGACGGCAGAAGACGTGGCGAAGCGCAAGGATGCGTGGGTGGGCAAGACGCGAGGGATGATTCTGGAGCAGTTCGACGCGGACCTGAAGGCGGCGCGCGAGGCGCTGGCGGCGACGAGTGATGCGGCGTGGGGCGAGCCGTGGAAGCTGGAGTTCGTCAGCAGAGCAGTGTTCGATGGGCCCCGTGCGTCGGCTTACAGGAATATGGTCATCAGTCATATGATTCATCATCGGGCGCAGCTGGGACTGTATCTGCGGCTGAATGACATTGCGATTCCGGGCGTATATGGGCCGTCGGCGGACGAGGGTTAGCGGCGGAATGGGCAGTAAATTCCCCACCTTGTATCCGATATTGGACGCGGGGTTTTTGCCTGCGGAGGGGCGCGCGGAGTTTTTGAGGCGGCTTGTGCGGGAGCTGGCAGATGCGGGCGTAGGGATTCTGCAATACAGGAACAAGC
This sequence comes from Acidobacteriaceae bacterium, assembly GCA_030039895.1. Lineage (GTDB taxonomy): Bacteria > Acidobacteriota > Terriglobia > Terriglobales > Acidobacteriaceae > Silvibacterium. Next base: position 1,970 of record JASHUR010000300.1, read on the forward strand.
ACGGCGGCGAGGCGGAGGTGCTGGCGGATGCGCGGGTGATGCGCGCGGCGGCCGACGAGCGCATGTTGCTGGTGATGAATGACTGGCCGTGGCTGGCGGTGGAAGCCGGGTTTGACGGCGTGCATGTGGGGCAGACGGATATGAGTCCGGCAGAAGCGCGGGCGATTGTGGGGCCGGGGCGGATCGTGGGAATTTCGACGCACAACGAAGCGCAACTGCGGGCTACGGATGCGGCTCTGGTGGACTATGTGGCTATAGGGCCGGTGTTTGCGACGGTGACAAAGGAGAATCCGGACCCGGTGGTGGGGCTGGAGGGGGTGCGCGCGGCTTGCGGGCTGATACGGAAGCCGCTGGTGGCGATTGGTGGAATTACGGTGGCAAATGCCGGCGAGGTGTGGGCGGCCGGGGCGGATTCGGTGGCGGTAATTTCGGCGATTTTCAAGCCAGGAGAAAACGCGGCGGCACGGGCCAGGGAATTGATCGGGACTGCCAACGCTGTTCGCCCAGATCGCGTTAACAAGCCCTAGAGGGGCGACGGAGTGGATGGCCGGGCGGGCGCGGTGCTTTTCGGCGAGGGGCTGCGGCCAAACCTGCTGTTGGAGGTGTAGAATTCGCGGGACACGAACGCCCGGCTAATTTGTGGGGTTCCGCTGTGCCGGGAGAAGACAGACGGCATTTTTAGCGATACCGTGGCCCGTACTGGCTGAGGAAAGTCGCCGTTCCCTGATGGTCGCGTTGGCTTGATTCTTCGGCCCTGGATTACAGCATCCCGGAAAATGCTTTCGTTGTCTCGTGTGGAGTTAACGGAGTTCAATGCGGGAGGTTTTCCATGCGCAAGATTCAAGCAGTAATCCTGGTTATCCTTCCGCTGGCCCTATCAGTCCTTACCGGTTGCCAGCGGCATTCCTATTCCGAGACGTACTATCTTGTTTCAAACAACGTTGGGCTGCAGTACTGGCAGACCGCAATTTCCGGGTTCAACGCGGCCGCACACCATATTGAAGTAAAGGGCGTGGTGGTCGGACCGCAGAATTTTGACTCGCAGGCGGAGTTGCAGGCGTTGACGAGTGCAGTGGCTGCGAAGCCGGACGGGATATTGATTTCGGTCACAGACGCGCCGCTGATGCAGGATGAGATCAACAAGGCGATAGATGCAGGGATTCCGGTGATTACGTTCGACTCCGATGCGCCGCACAGCCACCGGATGTACTTTATTGGAACGAACAATCTGGAAGCTGGACACCTGGGCGGACAGCGGGTGGCAGAGAAGCTGAACGGCAAGGGCAACGTGGTGTTCTTTACGATTACAGGACAGCCGAACCTGGATGAGCGGCTGAACGGATATGAGGAGATTCTCTCGAAGTATCCGGGGATCAAGACAGCGGAGATTGTGAACATCATGGGCAATTCGAACGTTGCGTTTGACGCGACGCAGCGGCTGGTGCTGCTGAAGGGAGCGGACAAGATAGACGCATTCATCTGCCTTGAGGCGTCGTCGTGCAAGGCAGTGGGCGAGGTGCTGAACAACGACAATATCAAGGACCGGCTGGTAGTGGCGATGGATGTGGACCAGGAGACGCTGGACTTCATCAAGCAAGGCGTGATCGACAGCACGATTTCGCAGAAGCCGTATACGATGGCGTACTTCGGGCTGATGATGCTAGGCCTGATGCACGAGTATCCGCCCAAGCCGATACTGACGGACTACTCGGTGAACACATTTTCGCCCTACCCGGTATTTGTAGATACAGGAACGTCGCTGGTAGACAAGGACAACGTGGACTTGTATCTGGCGCAGGAGAAGGAAGCGAAGGCGAAGTAGGCGTGGACAATGCCGCGCACGGCATATGCGCAGAAAGGAATGGCTTTGCTGAGGATTTTCCGGTAGAAGAGACGTATACGTGTCCACTCAGAGTGAAGCTCCAACTAAATCTGCGCAACTAGTCCAGGGGCTGGGCCTTTTCAGCGCAACGGCGATTGTGGCCGGGTCGATGATCGGGTCGGGGATATTTATTGTCCCGTCGGAGATTGCCCGGAGCGTGGGCTCACCTGCGCTGCTGATTGCAGCGTGGCTGGTAACGGCGCTGATGACGACGATCGGCGCATTGAGCTACGGCGAGCTGGCGGCAATGATGCCCAAAGCGGGCGGACAATATGTGTATCTGCGCGAAGCGCTCGGCCCCATGTGGGGCTTTCTTTATGGATGGACGCTTTTCCTGGTGATCCAGACGGGGACGCTGGCGGCGGTGGCGGTGGCGTTCGGGAAGTTTTTGGGGGTGTTTTTCCCGGGTGTGTCAGCGACGCACTGGCTGTGGCATATCGGGCATGTCCCAGCATGGCACGTGGGGCCGATGGTGCTGGGGAACATGGAGCTCGGCCTGAACACATCGAACCTGGCGGGCATTCTGATCATTCTGCTGTTGGCGGCGGTGAATGTCTTTGGCCTGAGATCGGGCGCGATTGTCCAGAATATTTTTACGACGGCGAAGGTGGCGTCGCTGATCGGGCTGGTGGTGCTGGGCGTACTGGCATTCAAGCATCACGCGGGCGTTGCGGCGAACTTTGGCGCGAACTTCTGGAAGGGCGCGGGATTGCATACTCTGCATGCTGTTCAGGTAGGTGTGGGCGGGCCGATTGCGATGGTAGGCGTGTTCACCATTGTGGCGGTGGTGCAGACCGGATCGCTGTTCTCGGCCGATGCGTGGAATAACGTGACTTTCACAGCGGGCGAGGTGCGGAATCCGAGGCGCAATTTGCCGCTATCGCTGGCGATGGGCACGGGGATGGTGCTGGGGCTGTATATCCTGTGCAATTTTGTCTACCTGATGGTGCTGCCGATGCACGGCGATCCGCATGGCGCGACGGCGATTGCGCGCGGG
>JASHUR010000301.1 GCA_030039895.1 Acidobacteriaceae bacterium
AGCCCCATCGACACACAAAACACCGGAAATCCGTGCGCAAAATTCGTCGTTCCGTCCAGTGGATCGATATACCAGCGATACTCACTGTCCAGATGCGACCGCGTGCCTTCTTCCCCATACACGCCGTGCTCTGGGAAAACCACGTGCAGCCGCTCCACAATCAGCTTCTCTGAGGCGCGGTCCGCTTCCGTCACCAGGTCCACGTCACCCTTGTATTCGGTCGCAACGCCTTTGTGGTAATAGTCACGCAGGAGTGACCCGGCCTCCACGGCAATCAGTGCGGCCGCATCCGCAATTGGCATTGCCTGTGTTGTGGACATCACGCTTCCCTGGGCAGCGCCGTGTCGGCCTGCGCCGGCTTGCGCGCATTGCGGCGTCGAGCCTCATCCTGACGGCGCGACTGCTCCACAATAGTGCTGATTTGCTGCTTGTAGATAAACAGGTTCGGCTTGCCCTCGCGCGTAAGGCGGATCATCCGGTCGTCAAAGTATTCAATCCAGCCCGTCACGCACTCACCGTCGCGCAGCTTCACGTTCACCGGAACCTGTTTCTCGCTTAGATATCGCAAATACAGCGTCTCCTGTCCTGTATCGCCCTCGGGAGGAGACTTCTTTTGGCGCCGCGATTTATTCGTCACCGTCATCCATCCATTCTAGCGGCAGCAGACCACTTCCAGTACTCTTCCCCAGCTCTATTGCGTCGAATCAGGATAATATCCGGTCCGATTCGTCACATGGTACGGCCCATTCACTTTTGCAGGATGCGTCAGCTTGACAGAGATGGTCCGATAATCCGAGCCTCCTGGTGGCTGCTCCCCGTCTCCACTGCTCGGGTAGTATCCCAGCAGATACTGCGTCCGCAGCGCCTCGGATACCTTGGCAAACGCCTCCCGCAGGTCTCCGGCATCCGCATAAAAGTACTGCCCGCCGGTTTCCTGCGACAACGTAATCATCGCGTGCTCGCCGTCCTCGTCGCGTCCCGCGTCTGCAAGAATGGGCAGGTCAATGATGCTGTATACCATCACCTGGGCTCGTCGCGCAGCTTCCAGAGCTTGCGGATAATCAACACTGCTCTCGCCATTGTTTCCGCCATCAGAGATGACCACCAGCACCTTGCGTCCGTGATGTTTCGCCAGGTTTTGCGAGGCCAGATAGATTGCCTCATATAGCGCCGTCGCCGGTCCCACATCCAGATGGTCCAGACCCTCTTCAATCCACCGGACATTCGCCGTAAAAGGGACCACTTCCCGGACACTCGAATTGAAATCCATCAGGTCCAGCCGGTCCACAGGCCGCAGCATGGAACGCACGAACACGCGAGCAGTATCCTTCTCCAGCGGAAGGTCCTTGCGCGTACTCCCGCTCGTATCAATCGCCAGCACCATCGACAGCGGAACGTTCGTCTGCTGCTCAAAGTACGCGATCTTCTGCGCCTGCCCATCTTCGCTCAGGGCAAAATCGTTCATCGTCAGCCCGCTCACCGGCGCGCCGTACGCATTCGTCACATTGACAAACACATTCACCAGCCGGACGTTCACATGGATGGGAGGCGCCTTCCGCATACTCTCTGGGGCCGTCTGCGCTCCCGCTCTGGAAGCCATTGGAGCCGCCGCCAGCAGCAGTACAGCCAAAAAGGAGTAGCGCCTCAAGCTGAAATCTCCGGAGGAAACGGCTCGCCATCTGCCCACACCGCGCCATCCTCGAAGTGCTCTTTTTTCCAGATCGGCACCGTCCTCTTCAGGGTGTCAATCAACCACCGGCAGGCGTCAAAAGCCGCCGCCCTGTGCGCCGACGCAACCGCAATCAGCACGCTTGTCTCGCCCACCTCAAGCCGCCCCAGCCGGTGCACCACCGTCAGATCGCGAATTGCAAAGTCCGCTGCAGCCTTGGCAGCCAGCGTACGCATCTGCTCCAGCGCCATCTCTTCATACGCCTCATAAACCAGATACATCGTCCGCCGTCCGCGCGTATTGTTCCGCACAATACCGTCGAACACCGCCACCGCTCCGTCTTCGCCCTGCTTCAACTCTGCGACGATCCTCTCCGCATCGATTCGCTCCCGTGTCAGCGCAACCCTCTGCGGCAAGCCCCCGCTCACCGGAGGTAGCAGCGCCACTTCATCGCCCTCCCGCAGCCTGCTCCCCGCCTGCGCATACTCCCGGTTCACTGCCACCGCCAGCGAAGTCCAAAGCTGTTCGTCCTGTCTGAGTGTCTTGCGAAAGTGTTCCAGAACGTCGCGTACGCACGCGCCCTCTTGTAACTCAAGCGTTGTGGAAGACTCGGAGATAAGATCCTTGAGCACCCCAAAGACGAGGACACGGACGCGCATATTCCTTCCAGAATATCTGTTTGACGGAACATCCGCTTATTAGACGTGCGCCTTCAAAGACTGTTTTCGCCGCCCGTCGTCCCGCTCCCGGCGAACAAGTCATCCTCAGCCGGATACCACAGCCGTCCGCCCTCCACACGCGCAAACGGCGTCATACGATGCGCCTCGCGGCGGCTCTTCCCCTGGCTTGTATAGGTAATGTCCTCGACTGCAATTCCGCGCACCGTAAGGGCATCTGCCACCAGCGAGCGATGACATCGCCACGGCACCGCCTCGGCACACATCAAGGCTGTATGCTCAACCGGCGAGGTCTCCAGCAATCCATCCAGCACGGCCGCGAACTCAGGCGTTTGCATGTAATCCGCGTACCCGCGAAAGCTCGCATTCCGCCAGCCTGTATTGATCGAGTCTTTCCGCGCATGACGCAATCCGCCAAGCTCGCGAAACCAGCGATACTCGATTCCCGCCTTGGCCAACGCCGGCGCAAGGTTTTCCTGTGCAAACTGCGGATTGTGTCTCGACTTCGGCACCGTCCGAATGTCCGCCAATACCCGCACCTGATTTTCACGCAGAATACTCAGAAATATCTCGATGGGCAGCGTGGAATGGCCGATCGTCAGCATCTGGACTCGAATATCTCTCGCATCATGCCGGTGAAGCAGGAAAAATGGCCACTCCCGAACCTGGGAGTGGCCATACGCTTAGTCTGAAAAGCTGCCTCGCACGCTCGTTATGCGATCGCGTGCTGCAGCACCTCTTCCCGCAGCCTTGCATCACGCTTCTCTTCCTGCACGGAGCTCGGAAGCGCAATTGCCAATACGTCTTCTATGCGGCTGGCATAGTGGATGTTCACTCCCGCGGTCTGCTCAGGCATCAGGTCTTCCTCAACATTCTGCCGGTTCTCCGCAGGCAGAATCACGTCCTTCACCCCTGCCCGCTTCGCCGCCAGAAACTTCTCCTTGATGCCGCCCACCGGCAGCACGTTACCGCTCAGCGTGATCTCGCCGGTCATTGCCGTCAGCGGATGCACCGGCGTGTCCGTCATCAGAGACACCAGCGCTGTCGCCATGGTCACACCGGCCGAGGGCCCGTCCTTCGGAATCGCTCCCGCCGGCACGTGGATGTGCAGGTCCACGTCCTTCGTGAAGTCCTCCTCCAGCCCCAGCGCCTTAGCGTTTGACCGTACCCAGGTCAGCGCCGCCTGCATGGACTCCTGCATCACTTCGCCGATCTGTCCGGTCATCGTAAAGCTGCCTTTGCCCTTCATCCGGTTGGCTTCGATGAACAGCACATCCCCGCCCGCCGGAGTCCACGCCAGCCCCACAGCCACGCCAGCGCGCCGTGTACGTTCCGCAATCTCCGTATCCACGCGCACCTTAATGCCGCCCAGAAACTCCTGCACGACCTCTCGCGTCACCGTCAACTTCTCGGTCTTGCCTTCGGCAATGCGGCGTGCCTGCTTGCGGCAAACCGTTCCCAGCAGCTGCTCCAGCCTCCGTACGCCGGCTTCGCGCGTGTAATGCCGCACAATGAACGCCACCGTGTCTTCAGGAAACTCAATCGCGTCCGCCTGAATGCCGTTCTCCTTGATCTGACGGGGAATCAGATACCGGAACGCAATGTGGATCTTCTCCTCTTCCGTATACCCCTGCAGCTCAATGATCTCCATGCGGTCCAGCAGCGGCGGCGGAATCGGATCAAGCTGGTTCGCCGTGCAGATAAACAGCACCTTCGAAAGATCAAAGGGCTGGTCCAGATAGTTGTCCCGGAACGTGTTGTTCTGCTCCGGATCGAGTGTCTCCAGCAGCGCCGAGGACGGATCGCCACGGAAGTCCCGGCCCAGCTTGTCGATCTCGTCCAGCATGAACACCGGGTCGTTCGCGCCCGCACGCCGCAGGTTCTGGATAATCTGGCCCGGCAGCGCACCAATGTACGTTCTGCGGTGCCCGCGTATCTCAGCCTCGTCATGCATGCCGCCCAGTGAAATCCGCTGGAACTTCCGGTCGAGCGCGCGCGCAATACTCCGCCCCAGCGACGTCTTCCCTACTCCCGGAGGCCCCACAAAGCAAAGTATCGGCCCCTTCATATCTGGCTTCAGCCGCCGGACGGAAAGATAGTCGAGGATCCTGTCCTTCACCTTCTTCAGGTCGTAGTGGTCTTCGTCCAGAATCTGCTTGGCCTTCCCAATGTCCACCGCGCTGCCTGACGACTTCGACCATGGCAGCACCGCCAGCCACTCAATGTAGTTCCGCGTCAGCGAGTAGTCCGCGGCCATCGGAGACATCCGCGACAGCCGGTTCAGCTCCTTCAGCGCTTCCTTCAGCGTTTCCTCGGGCATCCCCGCGGCTTCAATCTTCTTGCGCAGCTCCTCAATGTCCTTCTGGCTCTCGTCTGAGTCGCCCAGCTCCTTCTGAATCGCCTTCATCTGTTCGCGCAGATAGTAGTCCCGCTGCGACTGCTGCACCTGGTCCTGCACTTCAGACTGGATCTTGTTCCGGAGCTGCTGCACCTCCAGCTCTTTCGCCAGATGCTTGTTTACCCGCTCCAGCCGGGCCGCTACATCCGGAGTCTCCAGCAACTCCTGCTTGTCTGAGGTCGCCAGAAACGGCAACGATGACGCAACGAAATCCACCAGCCGCCCCGGCTCCTCGATATTCATCGCAATCGTCTGCAGCTCGTCCGACAGCGTCGGCGATGCCGCTACAATCTGCTGAAAAGCCTGCAGCACATTCCGTTGCAGCGCCTCCAGCTCCGGTCCCTTGCTCGCTGGAACCTCACCCACCGTCTCCACTCCGGCCATCATGAACGGCTCGATCTGCGTGAACGTCCCCAGCTTCACCCGCTCCGTGCCCTCCGTGAATACGAACAGGCTCTGGTTCGGCATCTTCACAACTTTATGGATCGTCGCCAGCGTCCCGTAAGCATACAGGTCACTCGGCTGCGGCGCGTCCATGCGCGCATCCCGCTGCGCCACGACAACAATGCTTTTTTCATCCCCCAACGACTGGATCAGCTGAATCGAGCTCTCCCGCCCCACCGTCAGTGGCA
>JASHUR010000302.1 GCA_030039895.1 Acidobacteriaceae bacterium
GACCGCGTGCCGGGGGCCCCGGATCGGCTCCACTCCGGTCCTTCGACTTCGCTCAGGGCAGGCTCTGCGGAGCGAGTTCTAGTCACTGGCCTAAAGGCCGGGACTTCTGCCGGGCCTCGCTGGCGCGAGGCGATTCCCATGTCTCTGCGAGACATCGGGCACCCTAATTCTGGTTCTTCATCCAGATCTGGGCCACCCGCCCAAACACTGGACCGACTCACAGCAAAGAGATGCTCACTTGCAGCCCTGGACCGACTACTACAACCGCCATCGACCCCATGGTGCCTCAACTACAAGCCGCCCATCAGCCGCTCCGACTCAGGAACAACCTCTTGACCTTCTACAGGTACCCGGCGCATGGTGCGAGGGTGAGGGGCGGCTGAGCGGATAATTGAGTCATCGACATGAAATGCAAAGCCGGTGTTTTGTGCTTGTGGGCTTACCTGGCTCTGGGCGGAGTTGCGATGGCTCAGGCCATTGTGGGTCATCTGGGTGCGGCTTATCCGATGCTTCCTACGCCGTCGGGTAAGTATTCGATTGGCCGCCAAGCATTTGACTGGACCGACACGACGCGTGCCGACGCCTTCTCTACCGATCGTGCGAAGTATCGTGAGTTGATGGTGTACATCTGGTACCCAGCGCGAAGAGTTGCGCATGCAGCGCAGGCGGAATATTTTCCGGGCGCCAACGAGCTTGCAACTGACCCTGCTGCGCGGCAGGCAATGGAGGACATGTTCGGGCCGAACTGGCGGCTGATGGCGTCCGGCGCGATCACGTCGCATGCGGTTACCGATGCTCGTCCTGTGATGCAGCCGGGAGGGTTTCCGGTGGTGCTCTTCTCGCATGGTTATACGTCGACAACTTTTTCCTACACCGCGCAGATTGAGAACTTCGTGAGTCACGGATATGTGGTGGTTGCGATTGAGCACACGTACGCGGCAGGGATAGTGGTGTTTCCCGGGAATCGCATTCGGCTCTTCCGCGAGCCTGCGAGAGCGGCTTCGGCTCCCAACGATCCGATGCAGGCGATGATTCTTTCGGCGGAGAAGGGGACGCAGACGGGGGCAGAGGATGTGCGTTTTGTTCTCAATATGCTTGCGGAGAAGAAGATGCCTCTCGCCAAGATCATGAACCTGGGGCGCGTGGCTGCTGTTGGCCACTCGTACGGAGGGACGCTTAGCGCGCGGGCATGTCAACTGGACACGCGCATTAAGGTCTGCGTGAGCGAAGACGGCGAAGTGAATCCAGTGGGTGCGTTCTTTGACTATTCGGACCATACGGCCCTTAGGCAGCCTTTTTTTCTGATCGAGGTCGGAAGCCATCCTGCGGATACTGAACTGTCTCGCATGCATGAATCGAGAACGCGATGGAATGCGTACCTCGCTCATCAGCGCGGACAGCTTAACGCATGCGGGCCGGGAAGCTATCTGGTGCTCGTAAGCGGGCCGGGCATGGGGCACGCGAGCTTCAGCGATGGGCCGGTGCTCAATGCGGCTCCAGGATCAAAGCAGGCTGCGGATGCGCTCAGGAATCTGGAGCTGACGGAGGGCCTGGAGTTGAGCTTTTTGAACAAGACCCTGAAAGGCGAGCCTGCTCCTCTGCTCGACGACGCCGCGAAGATGCCGTCTGGCGTGAAGATTGAACGTGTAGGCAGGTAAGTGTCGAGGATTGCGGTTTCAGGGACCAAGCCAGAATCTCTGGAGGGTGCGATGGAGAAGCAGTCGATCAATTTGCTGGGGAAGTTTGAGTTGTTCACCGAGCAGTGGCAGCCGAAGGTGATTGCCGAAATGAACGACTACCAGTTCAAGCTGGTGCGGTTGGAGGGAGACTTCATCTGGCATGACCACAAGGACACGGATGAGACCTTTATCGTGCTGGAGGGCGAGCTGCGGATTGATTTTCGGGACGGCGCGGTGCGGATTGGAGCGGGCGAGATGTATGTGGTTCCGAAGGGCGTGGAGCACAAGCCGTATGCCGAGGAGGAAGTGAAGCTGATGCTGATTGAGCCTCGCGGAGTGAAGAACACGGGCGATGCGGGCGGGGACCGGACAGCGCCCGCCGTCCCACTGGAGGCTAAAAATGCAGGCCCTTCGGCTGCGTTTGACGTGAATGCGCTGAACTTCGATCAGGATGACATCTCTGGTCGGGTTGAGGGTTGATCTCTTCCCACGTCTCTTTGAGACATGGGGAAGACATGGTGCCCCCGGTCACTCGGCCACTCGTAACCGGATCGTACATGATCAGGAACTCGAAGAGGGTCTCGCCTCCCGCCCAAGCGAAGCTTGGACGGGGCACCCCCGGTTGTGGGGAACCAGCGTAAAAGGGGTTAGGGTGGGCCAGACGCCACCGGTCAAGCTGGGCTGAAACGATAGAATGAACTCGTGAAGCTTCTCGCACGCACGCATTCTTTAGCCGCCAGCATAACAATCCTCGTTGTGCTCACGGCACTTTTTGCGAACATCGCGTGCCAAGCACGCTGCGCCCGCATGTCTTCGCACACATGTTGTGCAACACCAGGTAGCGGCGCAAGCCACGCTGCACTTACAGGCTCCTGCCATCATCCCACGTGCCTTGCTTCCGTCGCGCCGGTCACTTTCACCATCGCAGCAGTCCACAGCGCGGCCTTCATCGCATTCATACGCACCGCAACGCATACAAGCACAGCATTGCTTCCAGCTCCTCCATTCGCGTCCCCACCCGGATTCAACCTCCGCATCTGATCCGCATTCTCTCTTGCCTCTCCACGGTTAGCCAGCGCCAACCGACCATCCTCATTTTCCCCACAGGAGAGAATCGTGAAATTTCGCATGCCCGCGCTCATCGCGCTTCTTCTTGCGCTGCCGGTCTACGCACCAGCCCAAATGCAAATGCACTCAGGCCAAACACAGGCCAGCCTCATCCAGACCATTGAACGCCACGCCTCATCCGGCACCAGCCTTGAGCCATCGTCTACGCCTACGCCAATGCTCATGACCACACACGGCAACTGGACGCTCATGTTCCACGCCAACGCTTTCATTACCGACACGCAACAGAGCGGCCCGCGCGGTAAGGACAAGCTCTTCTCCACCAACTGGTTCATGCCAATGGCGCAGCGCGCTTGGGGCCCCGGACAACTCACCCTTCGCGTCATGTTCAGCCTCGAGCCCGCCACCGTCACCGATCGCCAATATCCGCTGCTCTTCCAGCAGGGAGAAACTGCCTACGGCAGCCCCATCGCCGACGGCCAGCACCCGCACGACTTCGTTATGGAGCTTGCTGCTCTCTACGACCTGCCCATCGTCAAAAATACTCTGCTCTCTTTCTACGTCGCGCCGGTCGGCGATCCCGCCATCGGCCCCACCGCATTCCCGCACCGCGCCTCCGCAATGGAAGACCCCGTCGCCACGCTCGGCCATCACCAAGAGGACTCAACGCACATCTCCGACGACGTCATCACCATCGGACTCACCCACGGCATCACGCGCCTTGAGGCCAGCGGCTTCCATGGGCGCGAACCCAACGAACACCGCTGGCAGGTGCAACAGGGTGCAATTGACTCATGGTCCACACGCCTCACCCTCCAGCCCGGCCGCAACTGGAGCGGCCAGTATTCATACGCATACATCCATAGCCCTGAGCAGCTCTTCCCTTCAGAAAATCAGCGCCGCATGACCGCGTCCATTATGTATAACAAGCCCTGTCACAACCGTTACATTCGCAACTGGACATCGTCGCTTATCTGGGGACGCACCCGCACCGGCTCCAACAACATCATCCAGAACAGCTACCTGCTCGAATCCCTCGTCACCCTCACCGCCCGCAACAACCTCTACACACGCATCGAAAACGTCGACCGCACCACAGAGCTGCTTCTCGACGAGCAGCCCGTCCCGCCCGGATTCGAAGAAGAGCCCGCAGGCCGCGTCCAGGCCTACACCCTCGGCGGCGATCACGGCTTCGCAATCCTGCCGCACCTCTCATCCGCGCTCGGAATGCAGGTCACCGCCTACACCGTCGGCTCGCGCCTGCAACCTGCCTACGGCTCCAACCCCGTCGGAGTGACCTTCTTTATCCGCCTGAGTCCTTCCGACCATTAAAAATCGCAGCGGTGTGCAGGTTGACTCAACCTGCACGTCGCCTATCGTTCAATAAAACGACTTATGTCAATTTGACGGCTGGCCCGAATCTACTTCTGGTGACAATCGTTTCTCATCCCACATCTCTTCGAGACCCTTCGGCAAACTCAGGGCAAGTCAGGGACACGGGCCGCCCTAAGTGCTGAAACAGGCTTATTTCTTTCGTTGACCCGGCACCGGAAATCCAATAAACTTAATGTTTGCAGGGGTGCTCCATTCGCTGCATCCCATTTTCACCGATAAAGAGAGTTTAAGAAGCACCATGGCAAATCATGTTTCCGCGCTGAAGCGCGTCCGTCAAACCGAAAAGCGCACCGCTGTGAACCGCTCCAACAAGAGCCGCGTACGCGGCAGCCTGCGCGCCCTGCGCGAGGCCATCCAGAAGGGCGATGCAAAGGCTGCGAACGAGCAGTATCGCGCAACAGTCTCGGCGCTCGACAAGAGCGTCCAGAAGGGAATTCTGCACGCGAACACCGCATCGCGGTACAAGAGCCGCCTGAATGCGCGCGTGAAAGCTTTGGCCGTGAAACCGGCGGCTTGATTCTTCCCTATTTCTGCCTACGGTTCAGCCGAGGGCCGGGATCCACTCCCGGCCCTTCGCTTTGCCAGCCGTCTTTGCCCGCCGCATAGATTGGTTCTGCGATAATGAGGGTAGTTGAAAGGGGTATTTATTGCTGCGTTCTCGAATTTTTCCGGGTCCGGTAGCGCTGGGCCCGGTTGCGGCCCTCCTGATGGCTTTCGCCGTCGTTCCTTCTTTGGCGCAAAGCCCGTCGACCAGCAATGCTGCGGCGACGACGCCTGCTGAAGCAAAGCCACCTGCGCAAGCAAAGCCTCTGGACCCGATCGTGAGCCGGAACATTGAGGTCACGCTCCGCTACAAGCTGCAGATTCCTCCGGACTATGTGATCCACGTAGGGCCGCGCACGCCGAGCACGACGCCGGGATTTGACAATGTACAGGTGCACTTTGATCTGCCCGGCGACCCCAGCCACTCGCAGACGCTGAACTTTCTGATCTCCGATGACAACAAGACACTGGAGCGGGTGGCGAAATGGAACATTGCCGGCGATGCGGCGAACCTTGTCCCTACCGGGAATCGTCCGGTCATGGGAAACCCCAAGGCCAAAGTGGTGCTGGTGAACTTTGACGACCTTGAGTGCCCGTTCTGCGCCAAGCTTTATTCGGAGCTGTTCCCCGACACGCTGGACCACTATAAGGGGCTGATCAGGATTGTCTACCGCGATATGCCGATTCCCGACCTGCATCCCTGGGCGATGCGTGCCGCGGTGGATGCCAACTGCCTTGCTGCGCAGAACGGAACGGCCTACTGGAATTATGTGGGCTATCTGCATACTCACGGCGAGCAGATCACCGGCCCGGACCGCGACGTGAAGAAGTCGCAGGCGTTGCTGGATACGCTGGCCCTGGAAGAGGGCGTGAAAGACAAACTGGACAAGGAAGCGTTGAGCGCATGCATTGCCAAGCAGGACGAGACCGTGGTGCGGCAGGAGATGAAGCTCGCCGACAGTTTGGATGTTGACCAGACGCCGATGATGTTCGTAAACGGAGAGGTGGTCGAAGGTGCGCTGCCGAAGGATGTTCTGTGGCCGGTGATTGACCGCGCGCTGGTGTCAGAGGGTATTACGCCGCCACCCGACCCCTATGTTCACCCGGCCAAGCCGGCGGTGGCTGATGCCGGTGGAGCGCCTGCGAAGCCCTGACATGCCGGTCGAGTTCGCGGATGAGGCCGCAGCGCGCGGCGGATTGCTTTATTCTGTAGGTACTGCCAGTTACGGAACTCACGATATATGATTTCTCCGTACTTTGGACGGAAAGAGGACAGGGCCCCTGCGCACTGCCGCCTCAAGGAGATACCTTTTGCAACACACGATGAACGCCGAGCGTAGCGCGCTCCCTTTGCATCTTCTGAGCAGGTCGAGATTCCTGGCTTATGTGTCTGCCGCGGTTGTTGGCGCCGGCCTGTGCATGACGGTCACAGGCTGCCACGGGGGACGCAATCCCGAGGTAGTTGCCACGGTGAACGGCAAGCCGATTCTGCGGTCCGATATGCAAGTGCGCTATGAGGAGATGCTGGGCAACTCGCATCAGCAGCCATCCGTCGAGCAGGCCGACATTGTGAAACTGAATATCGTCCACAACCTGATTGACTACGAGATCCTGATGCAGCGTGCGGCCAAGCTGCACCTGACGGCGAGCGACGATGAGGTGCAAAGCAAGCTGGATGAGATCAAGGCGCCTTATACTCCGGACGAGTTCAACAAATGGCTCGATCAGCAGCACCTGACGCTGGCCAAGCTTAAGGAAGAGATCCGCGGGAATCTGACGGAAGAAAAGCTGTTCAACAAGGAGATCAACTCCCGCATCAACGTAACGGATGCGGACATTACGAATTACTACAACGCGCACAAGGCGGACTTTGATCTGATCGAGCCGCAGTACCATATCGCGCAGATTGTGGTGACTTCGACTCCCGCTCCGCCGCAGCAGGCAGGCAACCTGCAGAACAGCAAGGCGATGAATGACGCGCAGGCCAAGCGCAAAATTCAGATGCTGTATACCCGGATTCAAAGCGGCGAGGACTTCGGCATGCTGGCGGCGAATTTCTCCGAGCGTCCGGACAATGCGCAAAGCGGCGGAGATATGGGAATCATCTCTGAATCGCAACTGAAGTCCGAGCCTGAGGTCTATACCGCGATCAGCAAGCTGAATACGGGCCAGGTGACGCCTGTGTTGCAGTTGTATGAGACTACTCCGACGGGCAAAAAGCAGGTCGGCTACGCCATTTACAAGCTGTTGGACAAAGAGGCCGCGGGACAGCACGAGCTGAGCGACCCGCGCGTTCAACAGGCGATACGCAGGCAATTGCACGATGCCCGCTCGCAGTTGCTGAAAAATGCCTACATTGAAATGCTGCAGGACCAGGCGCGCGTGGTGAATTACTACGCGGAAGAGATCTTCAAAAACGGCGTTCAGTAAGGGCTATGGTTCGATACGGGATTCTGGGCTTTGGCCATCACGCAGTGCGGCGGTTGATGCAGGGCTTTCGAGGCGCGTCTGAAGCGAAGCTGGCTGGAATGTGGCGGCGGGACGCAGCCAAGGCCCGTGAGAACGCCCGGGAGTATTCCATTCCGCATGTGTTCGAGACCCCGCTCGAACTCTGCACCTCTGCTGAAATCGACGCGGTGTTTGTGGTGTCGCCGGACGCGCTGCATCTGGAGCATGTGCTGCTCGCTGCGCGGCATGGGAAGCACGTGCTGTGCGAAAAGCCGCTGGCCATGAATGCCGGAGAGGTCGAGCACATGCTTGCGGCGGCAGAACGGCATGGGGTAAGGCTGGGCGTGGCGCAGAATATGCGCTATAACCTGAGCCTGGCAAGGATGCGCGAGTGGGTTGCCGATGGCACGGTGGGCAAGCCGGTGTTGGCGCAGGCGCAGTTTGCCTATTCGGCCAAGGGCAGCCCGCGCACCTGGATTTATGACCCAAAACTCGCGCTGGGCGGACCGATTGGGGACGTCGGCATTCACTGCATTGACGCGTTGCGCTATGTGCTGAGAACCGATGTATCCGCGGTTGGGACAATGGCGCACGTGGATGCGCACTCGGGTCCGGTTGAGTCGCACGCGGTGGTCGGGCTGGATTTTACTTCGGGTGCAATGGGCGCTGTGACGGTGACGACGCGCTCCGCCTACCGGACGCTGGTTGAAGTCACCTGCGAGCATGGCGTGATCGTGTGCGAGAACGGGCTCACGGTGGACTTTCCCGTGGATGTGGTGATGCGGCGAGGCTCCGAGGTCCTGATCAAGGAGACGATCTCCAATGCCGATGCTTACAGCCGCATGCTGGACGGCTTCTCGGCCTGGGTTGAGGGGCGCGGCGAATTTCTTGCGACGGGTCTCGACGGCCTGCACAACCAACGCGTGCTGGACGCCGCCTACCAGAGCTGGCGCGACGGCGTGCGGATCAACCTGGATTAGGGCGGATGCCGGAGCGGCTCGGCTCTGGTTCCTGCAAACGTCATCCAGCGGAGAAGCACCGAGCCCGAACCTTCGCCGTCTGGCGGCGCTTATTCAATTACGGCAAGTACATCACCGGAGACAACCGTATCTCCGGCAGAGACTCGTAGTTCCGCGACGCGGCCACTTTTGGGCGACTTGAGCTCGTTCTGCATTTTCATCGCTTCGATGACAACCACTCCCTGATGGGCCTCAACGAGGTCACCCGGCTGGGCAACGACGCGCACGACTCGACCGGGCATGGATGCCTTAATCGCCTTCGGCCCGTCGGCTCCGCCTGCGTGCGCGCGCCTGGCCTTGAGGGAGCGCGGGTCATCCAAGCGATAAGCAATGCGCTTTCCGGCCAGGTGTAATGCGGGTTCGTCCTCATGCTCTTCCAGAACAACTCGCCATGCGCGACCGTCCATGATGACGGAAAGTACGCCGGGGCGCTGTTGCTGTGCGTCAGCTTCCATGTCCACGCCGTCAATTTTTACGGCATTCGCGCCGGGTGTGTACTCTACGGAACGAGTCTTGCCGTCAATTTCGATATACAGCTTCAACGGCGCAGGCCCTCCTCGCGCGCATTTCGCTTCCAGGAGTTCGCAGGCTGTGCAACCGTTGAAGGGGCAGCGTTGCGATGACTTTCAAACACGGCAGCGGCGATGGTTGCCAGGGCCGTTTGCTCTTCGCCTTGATTCGAAGGCATAGTCTGGTTGGTCTCAGAGAGCAGGCGGTCGAGATATCCGGTATCAATGCGGGCCGCCTGAAAGTCCGGGTCTTTAAGGATGCGGCGAAAGAGAGCAAGATTGGTTCGAATACCGCAGATCACATACTCGTCGAGCGCTCGCAGCATGCGCGCAACGGCCTCTTCGCGAGTGGGAGCATAGGCAATGAGCTTGGACAGCATCGGATCGTAGTCCATCGGCACGGTCCAGCCCTCGTATATGCCGGAGTCTTCACGAATGCCCGGGCCGCCGGGCTGCAGTAGACGCGTGATTTTGCCGGGCGAGGGAAAGAAGCCGTTGTCCGGATCTTCGGCATAGATGCGACACTCAATGGTGTGGCCGCGCAGACGGACATCGTCCTGCGCGATTGCCAGCGGCTCACCCTGTGCAATGCGAATCTGCAGATGCACGAGGTCGAGCCCGGTCACGAGCTCAGTGACAGGGTGCTCAACCTGGAGCCGCGTGTTCATTTCAAGGAAGTAGAAGCTGTCCCGGTCGTCCAGAAGGAACTCGACTGTCCCGGCATTGGTGTATCCGGCGGACTTTGCCAGGCGCACCGCCGCTTCGCCCATCTGGCGGCGCAACTCCGCATTGACGACTGCCGAGGGCGCCTCCTCAATTACTTTCTGGTGCCGCCGCTGGATGGAGCACTCACGCTCGCCAAGGTAAATGCAGTGGCCATGCTCGTCGGCCAGCACCTGAATCTCAATGTGGCGCGGACGATCGATCAGCTTTTCCAGGTAAACCTCATTTGAGCCGAAAGCGCGCTCCGCCTCGCTCTGCGCCGTCTCAAATGCGGACTTCAAATCCTCCTGCCGAGTGACCATGCGCATGCCTTTGCCGCCACCTCCCGCAGCGGCCTTCAGCATGACCGGATAGCCAATCTCTGCGGCAAGGTCGAGCGCCTCCTCAAGCGACGCCAGGCCTTTTGTCGAACCCGGTGTGCGCGGCATTCCGGCTTTGTCCGCGGCTTGCCGAGCGCGGGTCTTGGAGCCGAGCGCGCGCATGGCCGCAGCCGGAGGGCCGATAAACTTGATTTCGGCCTCCTCGCAGGCCTCGGCGAAATCTGCGTTTTCTGAGAGGAATCCGTATCCGGGGTGTATGGCATCGGCTTGGGCACGGCGCGCAATGTCGAGCAGCAGGTCGCCGCGCAGGTAGGACTCGGTCGCCGGGGCAGGCCCGAGGCGGTAGGTTTCGTCGGACTCCAGGACATGTGGCGCTGTCCGGTCCACGTCGGAATAGACCGTGGCGAACGGAATCCCCATCTCGCGGCAGGCGCGTGCAATACGCAGTGCAATCTCTCCGCGATTGGCGATGAGAATCTTCCTGAATGACCGCGAATGTGTGTTCGTAGGCAAAGCGCTATTGTATGACAAGGGGTCTGGTCTAAGACAGCGGCCTAGAAGACGCGTGTTGCCCAGGAGAGGCTGCCTGCTGTTCCTACGTTGGCGAGCGTGAAGTTGTAGAGATAGGTCGTATGCTCGGGTACGGTTCCAAGCGCGTACCGGCGCACCTCAAAGCTCAACCCGCAACAGTTCCAGTTATAACTGGTCTGCACGCCGAGGTATTGCGTTCGATCCAGCGTGAAATCGTACCCTGT
>JASHUR010000303.1 GCA_030039895.1 Acidobacteriaceae bacterium
TCAGTCACACTCAGCACCCGGCCGCGGACGTGCGCCCCGATCGGGTAGCGCTCCACCGCATCCAGCCACGGATCAGGCGTCAGCTGCTTGAAACCCAGCGAAACCCGCTGCTTGTCCTTATCGAATTTCAATACCTTGACCTGAATTTCATCGCCCACATTTACCAGGTCGCGCGGATGGGTCAGCCGCCCCCACGACATATCAGTAATGTGCAGCAGGCCGTCAATACCGCCTAGGTCCACAAACGCACCATAGTCGGTCAGATTCTTCACGGTGCCCGTCAGTATGCTGCCCTCTTCCAGGTGTTCAAGAGTTACCGAACGCTTCGCATTCTGCTCTTCCTCAAGAATCTCCTTACGGGAAACGACAATGTTGCCGCGCTTCTTGTTCAGCTTGATCACGCGGACTTCAATCGACTGGCCGATGTATGCGTCGAGATTGCGCACTGGGCGAACCTCAAGCTGTGAGCCAGGCAGGAATGCCTTGATGCCGATGTCCACCGTCAGTCCACCCTTCACGCGGCTCTGGACGATGCCCGTGATTGGCGTTTTGTCATTTGCCGCCTTCTCAATCGTGTCCCACACGCGGTGCCGCAGGGCCTTCTCATAGCTCAGGATGTAGCCGCCCTCAGGGTCCTCCCGCTCAATCACGACCTCGACCGGATCGCCGGCCTTCAGCTTTGGCTGACCCGTGTGGTCCAGCACCTGCTCAATGGGAATCAGCCCTTCGGACTTCATGCCCACGTCCACCACAACATGCTTTTCCGTGAGCTTGATCACGGTTCCCGGCACAACAGCGGTGTCGTCAAAGGATTGCGCAGCAGCTTCGGCTGCCTGCTCGCGGTCGAATGACTCAAGCGCCGCGGCAAAATCTTCCATGCTGCCGAAATCAACGTCCTCAGCGATCTCGGCGCTTGCCTCGGTTACCGGCTCTGCGGGGGTTGCGGAAGTGGCTTCCGGTGTATGAGTGACTTGGTTGGGCGAATCGTTCTGATCCGCTGCGGCTTCAAGCGTAGGAGTTTCCATTTGGGTGTTCAGAGGTGTGTTCTCGACTTGTTCAGGATTCAGGACATCTGCCATAACTGCCAGCTCCGGGATTCTTTGGTCGGCGGTCCCGCTTGCCGCCCTGCAGAGTCACAAATAATCCCGTGCACGCACACCGGAACTCAGAGACCATGCAGATTTCTTCGCCGGTGCGTTAGATTCACGGCTGACCCGGGAAGATTCGGGAATCGAAGCCCTTCTCGTCCGGGTCTGCTCAAAGTCTCAAGGAAGAGACGAGGTGTGTGGCCAGTTGAGTGGCCCGGCACTACGTCGGCCTCCAACAGAGGGCTTCCGGCAGGCGGGATTGAGAGGAGCGGCGATTACAGCTTTGCGCATGAATCCCCAGCGCAAAGGCTACTCTTAAACTATAGGGCTGCTCGATTGGCAATGTCAACGAACGTCATCCATCTCGCGGCCATCTCAGCAGATAGCAGAGTGACTTTAGGCACCGTCCGTGCCTATCACGTAAAGCTCTGCCACAACAGAATCACGTTCAGCACGGTGATCACGCTCACCGTCAGCCAGCCCAGCCAGTGCGTCCAGCGGTTATCAACAAATTGCTTCATCACATCCCGGTTCCCGGTCAGCATCAGCAGGGGGATCAACGCAAACGGCAGCGCAAAACTCAGCACGACCTGCGACAGAATCAGAATCTTCAGCGGATCAAGCCCGCTCGCAATCACCACCATCGCCGGAATCAGCGTCAGCAGCCGCCTTAGAAAAATGCTGAAGCGAATATGCAGAAAGCCCTCAATAATCACCTGTCCGGCCATCGTCCCTACCGTCGACGACGACAAGCCGGAGCACAGCAGCGCAATTGCAAAAATCAACGCCGAGGCAGGCCCCAGCAGCGGCCCCAGCGTGCGGTGCGCGTCTTCAATCGGATTCATAAGCTCATGCCCGCCGAATACAGCGGCTGCCATCACCACCATGGCGGAGTTCACCAGCCACGCCCCGTTCATTGCCACAAAAACATCAATCGTCTCGTAGCGCAGGTGCCGCAGCCGAGCCAGATATTTATGCCGCGCTGTCTCTGCCCGCTCCGCGTTTACTCGCGGCTGCACCAGCGCCGAGTGCAGATACACCACATGCGGCATCACCGTCGCGCCCAGCATGCCCACCGCAATGTACACGCTCTTGCTGTCCAGCCGCGGTACCAGCGTGCTGAACGCGATCGCGCTCCAGTCCGGGTGGATCATCAGCATCTCGATCGCATAGCACACGCCGATAATGCACACGAAGCCCATGATCGCCAGTTCCAGCTTGCGGAAACCCCACAGCTCAAGCAGCAGAATCACAAACACGCATATCGCGGAGAGCACCGCCGCAACCAGCAGAATCTCCGTCTTGCTCCACCCATACAACAGAAAGCGCGGCCCGAAGAGCAGATAAAACCCCAGCGCCGCCCCCAGAAACTCCGCCAGATCGGTCGCCATCGCCGAAATCTCTGCCGTAATCCATAGAAAAATCGTCACCGGACGCGAAAATCGGTCGCGGCAGTTCTGCGGCAGAGTCTTGCCCGTGGCAATGCCCAGCTTGGCCGCCTGGTACTGCACAAGGATCGCCATCAGGTTCGACCACAGCAGTACCCATAGCAGCTTATAGCCGAACTCGGAACCGCCGGCGAAGTTCGCCGCAAAGTTTCCCGGGTCGATGTAGGCAATGCTGGCCACAAACGCCGGCCCAAAATACGACCACAGCTCAGACGAGCGCATGCGCGGCAGCAAGCTGGTCCGTTCGGGCCGGGTGGGTGTCGTAGCCATAGCTGGATACTAGTGTAAACTATGGTTAATACAGATGATTAAATTCTGGTTAGTATAAGCGCCAATAAGGCATCCTTCGCCCGGCGAATATCTGTATCCCGCCCATCGGGCACGCCGCGCAAAACTATCGCCCGAGCGGTCAGTCCTCGCCTGGACGGCGAGTCCTGCTGTAGCCTTGCCGTAGGCCGTTTCATTCGACCCTTTCACTCAGGAGTGCGCAGAAGCAATGAAGGTTCTTGTCATCGGTGCGGGCGGACGCGAACACGCCCTGGTGTGGGCGCTCAGGAAATCCCCTCGCATAACAGAGATCGTCTGCGCGCCCGGTAACGGAGGCATCGCCTCCATCGCGCGCTCGGTCCCCGCCAACCTCAAGGACCTCAACGACCTGCTCCGTGTCGTCTCCGCGGAAACCCCCGACCTCACCGTTGTCGGGCCTGAGCTGCCGCTCTCGCTCGGCCTGGTCGACGAGCTCCGCCGCCGCGGACTCGCTGTCTTTGGCCCCACTCAGGCCGCCGCCATGCTTGAGACCAGCAAGGCCTTCGCCAAGCGCTTCATGCAGCGCCACAACATCCCCACAGCCCACTACGCCGTCTGCGCCGGGCAAAAGGAAGCCCTCGACTCGCTCCACCTTTTCCATTTTCCTGTCGTCGTCAAGGCCGACGGCCTGGCCTCCGGCAAAGGCGTCCTCATCTGCGAGAACAAAGCCGAGGCCGAACACGCCATCGAAGGCCTCTTCAACGGCAAGCTGCTGGGCAGTGCGGAAACCACCGTCATCCTCGAAGACTTCCTCAAAGGCGAGGAGCTGTCCTTCCTCGTGCTCTCAGACGGCAAGCACGCCACGCCGCTCGTTCCCGCGCAGGACCACAAACGCCTTGGCGAGGGCGACGTCGGCCCCAACACGGGCGGCATGGGCGTCTATTCGACTGACGCCATGCTCGACGCCACCATGCGCGACTGGATCCTCCACCACATCGCCCAGCCCACCATCGACGGCATGGCCGCCGAAGACACGCCCTTCACCGGCGTCCTCTATATCGGGCTCATGATGACCGCGCGCGGCCCTATGGTGCTCGAGTACAACGCCCGCTTCGGCGACCCGGAAACCCAGGCCATCCTCGTCCGCCTCGAAAGCGACCTTCTCGAAGCTTTGGAGTCATGCGTCGAAGGCCGGCTGAGCGAAACCGAGCTGCGCTGGAAGCCCGGCGCCTCCGCCTGCGTCGTCGCCGCCTCCGGCGGCTACCCCGGCAGCTACACCAACGGATACAGAATTGCCGGCCTCAGTGAAGCCGCCCAGGTCCCCGGCATCGTCGTCTTCCACGCCGGAACCGCACTCGTCGACCGCGATATCGTCACCAATGGTGGACGCGTCCTCGCCGTCACCGCCACCGCCGACACGCTCCAGGATGCACTCCACCGCGCCTACGATGCCATCGCCAAAATCCACTTTGAAGGCATGTACTACCGCCACGACATCGGCCACCGGGCCCTCAAGAAATAGTGGCGCAGACCCTGAAATAGAGTCAGAATAACCACATGCGCATCCCGGACAGGATCGAAATCAAGAACGACGTGATGGGCGGCAAGCCCTGCATCGCCGGAACGCGAATCCCGTCTACCTCATCCTGCAAATGATGGACGCCGGCGAGCCTGAAGCCGCCATCCTCAACGCCTACCCGCAGCTTTCCCATGCAGACATACAGGCCTGCCTGCAATACTGATTCTGAGTAAGGTCGATCAAAAAATAAAGTTGTCCGAATCGACACAATGGACTCTCGGCAGTGGCAAGATATGCCATGACCAATCGTTCTCGACTTCGCCAAGAATTTCACGAAATACGTCAGCTCTACCCGCTATCGTGGCATCACCGGTTCGACCGTGAAGTGGAAAAGTTCTTTCGGCGCATCTCAAATGAGGATGATGCTGAACTCGAATTTCAGCATGCATCTCCAGCTGGAATCAAAATGCCTTATCCTCGCGAGATTGCTCGAACGGATACCGAAATACGCCGCAAACTCATTGGAACAAGATGCCTATCCACTGCGCGAAGTGGTAGACGCTCGCGCTAGTTCTCCAGCTTCTTCACCACCAGCTCATTCACCAGCGCCGGATTCGCCTGCCCCTTCGACAATCGCATCACCTGGCCCACAAAGAATGCCGCTACCGTCTTCTTGCCCCCGCGATACTGCTCCACCTGCTTCGGATTCGCCGCAATCACCTCATCGATCATCTTCTCAATCGCGCCCGCGTCGCTGATCTGCTCCGGCTTCTCTCGCTCGTAGACCACCCCGAAGTCCTCGCCCTTCTCAAAGGCTGCATCGAACAGCTGTTTCAGCTGCTTTGAATTGATCTTGCCGTCATCCAGAAGGTCCGCCGCCTGCGCAATCCCCTTCATCGAAATCGGAGACTGCTCCAGCTCCAGCCCCCTCGCCTTCAGCCGGCTTGTCAGCTCGCTCTGCACCAGGTTGGCCACACGCTTGGGACTCTTCGCCGCCTTTGCCGCCGTCTCAAACTGATCGGCAAACTCGCGCGTTGCCGTCAGCGTTGCCGCGTCCTGCTCGGTAATGTCGTACTCGGCAATCATGCGCGCACGCCGCGTTTCTGGCAGCTCCGGCATCCGCGCGCGAATCTCCGCCTGCCGCTCCGCCGACACAATCAGCGGCGGCAAATCCGGCTCCGGAAAGTAACGGTAGTCGTGCGCCTGCTCCTTCGAGCGCATGGAATACGTCCGCCCCTCATTCGCATTCCACAGCCGCGTCTCCTGCACCACGCGCCCGCTGCCCTCGATCACTTCGATCTGGCGCTCAATCTCATACTCCAGCGCTGCGCGAATAAACCGGAAGCTGTTCACGTTCTTTACTTCCGCCTTGGTGCCGAACTTCTCCTGCCCGCGCAGCCGCACGCTCACGTTCGCATCGCAGCGCAGCGAGCCCTCCTCCATGTTGCAGTCGCTCACAGCCGTGTACAGCAAAATCTCCTTCAGCCGCGTCAGGTATTCATATGCCTCATCCGGCGTGCGAATATCCGGCTCGCTCACAATCTCCACCAGCGGAGTCCCGCATCGGTTCAAATCCACATACGTCCGCGTTGCCGAGTCCGGAAACCCATCATGCAGGCTCTTGCCCGCGTCCTCTTCCATGTGCAGCCGCGTAATCCCAATCCGCTTCGGCCCGTTCGGTGTCGGAACCTCGATCCACCCATGCTCGGCCAGCGGCCTGTCGAACTGCGAAATCTGGTACCCCTTCGGCAGGTCCGGATAAAAATAGTTCTTCCGCGCAAAAATTGACCGCTCGCGAATCTCGCAGTTGATGGCCATCGCCGCCAGCGTGGCAAACTCAACCGCGCGCTCGTTCAGCACCGGCAGCGCACCGGGCAGTCCCAGGCACACCGGGCAGATGTTCGTATTCGGAGTCGAGCCAAAGCGGTTCACACAACCGCAAAACGCCTTCGTCTCAGTCAAGAGCTGCACATGCACTTCAAGACCGATGACGGGTTCGTATTTGGCTAAAATCTCCGGCGAAAGGCTCAATGCAGTGCTCATAGCGTGGTTTCAGTTTAGCAAGTCGAGGAATACATCAAAAAGCCGCGAACAAAGCTCTGGCGTTCGGTAAATCCTGCGTTAGCATCGTATGCGGTGAAGATTTTGCTCTGATCGAGTCTGAATGAAGATTCTGGATTTGCTGTTCGGCAAACCTCTGGCCACCAGCGAAGAACGCGCCGAGCAGATTGGCCCGGCAGCCGGCCTGGGGCTTTTCGGTATCGATGCGCTCAGCTCCGCGGCATACGGTCCGGAGGCCGCGCTTGTATTGTTGATCCCGCTCGGCGTAGGCGGCCTTCACTTCGTCCTGCCGGTGATGACCGCCATTATCATCCTGCTGACCATTGTCTTCTTCTCTTACCGGCAAACCATTGAGGCTTATCCCCACGGCGGCGGATCATACACCGTTGCCACCGACAATCTGGGACACGGCGCGGGCCTGCTGGCCGCAGCCGCGCTCATGATCGACTACGTACTCACCGTGGCCGTCAGTATCTCAGCCGGTGTTGAATCCCTCGTCTCCGCCCTGCCCGCGCTCCAGTCGCACACCTTGGCCATCTGCCTTGCCATCCTGCTCATACTCACAATCATTAACATGCGCGGCGTGCGCGACGCCGGCATAGCGTTCATGGTCCCCACCTATCTGTTCGTGGGCACGCTGTTGATCGTCATTCTCATGGGTCTGGCGCGCGCGCTTCTCAGCGGCGGCCATCCTCATCCGGTCGTTGTTCCCCCTGCACTGCCTAAAGCGACGGAAGTGATCAGCATCTGGCTGCTCCTCAAGGTCTTCGCCAGCGGCTGCACCGCCATGACCGGCATTGAAGCCACCTCCAACGGCGTCATGGCCTTTCGCGCGCCCACTACCACCAACGCCAAGCGCACGCTCACGCTCATCGTCGTGCTGCTGTCTGTTCTGCTCGCAGGCATCGCGCTGCTGTGCCGCATCTATCACGTTGGCGCAACTGCGCCTGACAGCCCCGGCTACCAGAGCGTGCTCTCGCAGCTCACCTTCGCCGTTCTGGGACGCAACTGGTTCTACTACCTCACCATGGGCACCGTGCTGGTTGCTGTCTCGCTGGCAGCCAATCCCGCCTTTCAGGATTTCCCGCGCCTAGCCAAGGCCATCGCCGAGCATAACTATCTGCCCCATGTCTTCCTGCTGCGCGGCAGGCGCCTGCTCCACTCCTGGGGAATCTACGCTCTCGTCTTTCTCTCGACGATTATCCTCATCCTCTTCGGCGGCATTACGGACCGCCTCATCCCGCTCTATGCCATTGGCGTGTTTATGGCCTTCACTCTCTCACAGGCCGGCATGGTCGTCCATTGGTACAGGCACAGGGGCAAAGGATGGGTGCGTCATGCCGCCGTGAACGGCTTTGGAGCCATCGCCACCGGACTTACGCTGCTCATTGTTCTCGTTGCCAAGTTCATCGAGGGTGCATGGCTCGTCGCGGTGCTCGTCCCTCTGCTCATCTTCTTTATGGCCGCGGTCCACCGGCATTACAACCGCGTCAGCCGCGAAACCGCCGACCCCGAACCACTCAGTGTTAAAGAGCTCGATCCCCCGCTTGTCATCATTCCACTCGATCGCTGGAGCCGCATCACAGAACGCGGTTTGCGCTTCGCGCTCAGCATGTCCGACAACGTCATCGCCGTCCACGTCGAGAGCTCCGACGCCAAGGACAAAGGTATCTGCGACGATTGGGAGAATAAAGTTGCTGCTCCACTGCGTGCTGCCGGCAGAAAGGTCCCCCAACTGGTCAACCTCAAATCTCCCTACCGCTTTGTGCTCGCCCCTGTACTGGATTTCATCCTCGAAAAGGAAAAGGATCCCCATACCCAGCAGATCGCCGTGCTCGTTCCCGAGCTTGTCGTCAAGCACTGGTGGGAGAACCTGTTGCACAACCAGCGCGCCAACCTGCTCAAGCTCATGCTGCTGGTCAAGGGCAACCAGAATATCCTTGTCATCAACATCCCCTGGTATCTCCAGCGCGGATAGGCCCGCTTTTAACCAGATCGTCTCATACGTTGGGTTAGCATCTTAGGCATCAGTATTTTCTTTCGCTTCGCGAAACCGCATGCAGATCCTCGATTTGCTGTTTGGCAAACCGCTGGCGTCCGGTGAAGAACGGGCTGAGCAGATCGGCCCAGCATCCGGAATTCCTATCTTCGGCCTGGACGCGTTAAGTTCTGCCGCGTACGGACCCGAAGCAGCGTTGACCCTCATGATCCCGTTGGGACTGCAGGGTCTTCACCTTATCATTCCGGTAACCGCGGCCATCCTCGTTCTGTTGGTCATACTCTATTTCTCCTACCGGCAAACCATTGAGGCATATCCCCACGGCGGCGGCTCATACACCGTGGCCACGGAAAACCTCGGCAACGGCCCCGGCCTGCTCGCCGCAGCCGCGCTCATGATCGACTACGTGCTCACGGCTGCCGTTGGCATTTCAGCAGGTGTGGGCGCGCTGGTGTCGGCTGCGCCCCAACTCCAGCCACACACGCTTGCTATTTGCCTTGTGATTCTGGTCATCCTCACCGTCATCAATATGCGCGGGGTGCGCGATACCGGTGTCGTCTTCATGGTTCCAACCTATCTTTTCATCGGCACGCTTCTCACGGTCATCTTTGTCGGCCTCGTGCGTGCACTTACAAGTGGAGGCCACCCGCACCCGATTACCCCTCCGCCAGTTCTGCCTCCGGCCACGGCCATGCTGACCATCTGGCTGGTGCTCAAGGTCTTCTCCAGCGGCTGCACGGCCATGACCGGCGTCGAGGCCGTCTCGAACGGTGTCCTGGCCTTTCGCGAGCCAACAACCAAAAACGCCAAGCGCACGCTCACCATCATCATTGTTCTGTTGATTGCGCTTCTCGCCGGCATCGCGCTGCTCTGCCATGCATACGGCATCGGCGCAACCAATCCCGATGCACCCGGCTATCAGAGCGTATTGTCGCAACTCACTGCGGCAGTCATGGGCCGCGGATGGTTCTATTACCTCACCATCGGCTCCATCCTGCTCGTCCTCGCGCTCTCGGCAAACACTGCCTTTGCCGACTTTCCCCGTCTCACGCGCTCCATTGCGCTCCACGATTACCTGCCGCACGTCTTCATCCTGCGTGGACGCAGGCTTCTATACTCGCACGGCATTTACGCGCTCGTGGGACTCACCGGGGCGCTGCTCATCCTCTTCGGCGGCGTCACCGACCGCCTCATTCCGCTCTATGCCATCGGCGCATTTATGGCCTTCACCTTCTCACAGACCGGCATGGTGGTTCACTGGTGGCGCAAGCGGGGGCCGGGATGGCAGACGCGAATGGTCATCAACGGCATCGGAGCAATCGCCACTGGCATCACGCTGCTGGTCGTCCTCACAGCAAAGTTTCTCGACGGCGCCTGGGTCACCGCTCTGCTCATCCCGCTGCTGATTCTGGCTATGGCATCGACTCGCCGCCACTATCGCCGGGTCGCCCGCGAGGTTGCCGATCCCTACCCGCTCAACGTCGTGAATCTGCAGCCGCCGCTGGTAATCATCCCCCTCGATAAGTGGAACCGCGTTACCGAAAAGGCTCTGCGCTTCGCGCTTTCGCTGTCTCCTGACATCATCGCCATCCATGTCCAGACCGCCGATGACCACGGCACGAGCGTCTGCGATGAATGGGAGCACAAGATTGCCGAACCGCTGCGCACAGCCGGAATGAAGGTTCCCGAGCTTGTGACCCTCGAATCACCTTATCGCTTCATCCTCGCGCCCGTCATGAACTTCGTTCTCGAAAAGGAAAAGGCGCTCGAACGCCGCCAGATCGCCGTCCTCGTTCCCGAGTTGGTCGTCAAGCACTGGTGGGAAAACCTGCTCCACAACCAGCGCGCCAACCTGCTCAAACTCATGCTCCTCGTCAAAGGAAACCAGCGCGTCATGGTCATCAACATCCCCTGGTACCTCCACCGCGGATAGCCTCAAGCCGCACCCTTCGATTCCTCTTTCCGCATCTCGCCGCCTTCCTGTACTCTGCTTCGCATGACCGACGCACCGGCCCAACCGGGCCTCAAGCGTTCCCTCCGCTTTCGCGACCTCACCCTCTTCTACATTGCCAGCGCGCTTAGCGTGCGCTGGGTGTCCACGGCCGCTGCGGCAGGCCCCAGCACACTTCTCATCTGGATCGTTGCCCTTATCGGGTTCTTCATCCCTTTGGCTGCTTCTGTTCTGGAGCTTTCCTCCCGCTATCCCGATGAAGGCGGCATCTATGTCTGGACCCGTGAAGCCTTCGGCCCATTCTCCGGATTCATCACCGCCTGGACCTACTGGATGAGCAACCTGCCCTTCTTCGCCTCAGTCCTCTACTTTGGCGCAGGTGCCTCGCTTTTCGCCCTCGGATCGCGCGGGCAACACCTCGTTCACGACAGCCGCTATTACCTGATCTTCACGCTTTTCTGGCTGGCCGCCATCACCGTGACCAACATCATCGGTGCCGACGCGGGCAAATGGCTGAACAACATCGGCTCGCTCGGCAGCGTCCTCCCCATCGCGCTGCTCATTCTGCTGGCAGCCGTCTCTGCCTCACGCTTCGGCTCGGCCACCGCCTTCCACGCGCACCAGCTCGCCCCGCACCTCGACTTTAAAAACGCCGTCTTCTGGTCCACCATCTTCTTTGCCTTCGCCGGATGCGAGGCCGGTTCCTTCATGGGCGACGAGATCGAAAACCCGCGCCGCAACATCCCCCGCGCGCTCCTCACCAGCGGAATCATAGTCGCCGGTGGCTATATTGCCGGAACCACCGCCCTGCTGGTCGCACTGCCTTCGCATGCAGTCGACGGCGTCAACGGCTTCATGCACGGAATGTTCGTGCTGTCCGCGCGCATGCATGTCGGTTGGCTTGCAGTTCCTGTCGCACTTCTCATCTCGCTCAACATGGTCGGCGGAGCTGCCGCCTTTCTCTCCTCCACCTCGCGCCTTCCCTTCGTCGCCGGAATCGATGCCTACCTGCCCCGCGCCTTCGGACACATCCATCCCCGCTTCCGCACACCTTGGATAGCCATTGGGATCTATGGTCTCGCCGGAATCGTCACCGCCGCCCTCGGCCAGGCCGGAACATCCGTCCGCGGGGCCTACGACGTTCTCGTCAGCATGTCCATCTTCAGCTACTTCATCCCCTATCTGTTTCTCTTCGCGGCCCAAATCCGCCTGCAGCGCCGCCCCGTCGGCCCCGGTGTCATGCGCATTTGGGGTGGCCGGCCCGTCGCCATCGCACTCGCCTCCATCGGCCTCCTCAGCACAACCATCACCCTCGTGCTCTCCGTCATTCCCGGTGCTGACGAGACCAACAAGGCCCTCGCGGTCGCTAAAGTCATCGGCTCGACCGCTCTCCTCATCAGCGCAGGCGTCATCGTCTACGTCATCGCCGAGCGCAAGAAGGCCCGCACCGTTGCAGAGACCGTCCGATAGGTGATACTGAATCTTCCGGAGACCCCAGCCTTGTCCTCACCCACTGCTGCTGTACTCGGCCTCATCGGACAACCCGCTACCATTCGCGAGCTGGCTGCACGCCCCTGGGACGCCGTCATCGTCGGTGCCGGACACAACGGCCTCGCCTGCGCCGCCTATCTCGCCCGCGCGGGCAAGCGTGTACTCGTCCTTGAAGGCCGCGAACGCATCGGAGGCGCCTGCACCATCGAAGAGCCGTTTCCCGGCGTGCGCATGTCTCCCTGCGCCTATCTCGCCGGACTCCTGCATCCGCTCGTCATCGAAGAGCTGGGCCTGCCCGCGCGCGGCTTCCGCTGGACCCCCGCCGTCAACGGCCTCTTCGTGCCCTTTCTCGACGGTTCTAGCGTTCAGCTCTGGGACGACGACGAAAAGTGCGATGACGAAATCCGCCGCTTCGCCCCACAGGACCTCGACGGCTGGCGCGCCTTCTGCGATGTCATCCGCCGCCTCCGCAACGCGCTCCGCCCGGACGGCGAGCGCGACTTATGGATCGGCGATGCGCCCTCACCCGAAGAAATCAACGCCCGTCTCGGTTCCGACACCGAAGCTCGCAACGTCCTCTTCCACTGGTCCATGGCCGAATTCCTCG
Organism: Acidobacteriaceae bacterium; assembly: GCA_030039895.1. Lineage (GTDB taxonomy): Bacteria > Acidobacteriota > Terriglobia > Terriglobales > Acidobacteriaceae > Silvibacterium. Next base: position 12,411 of record JASHUR010000303.1, read on the forward strand.
AACACTATCTCACGGATGAGCGCCTCCACGTCGCCCTCCTCGGTCAGGGAGTCATCGGCACGAACGCCAGCCCCTTCGACCCCGGAACCGCCTCCATTCGCTTCCATCACGCCTCTGGCCGCCTCGGCGGAATGCCCGGCATGTGGGGTTACGTGCACGGCGGCATGGGCATGGTTTCGTTTTACCTTTGCGACGCAGCCCGCGAAGCCGGAGCCACCGTCGCCGCTGGTATCCCCGTCGCGCAAATCCTCCCCGGCGAGGGCGTGTTGCTCGAAGGTGGCGAAAGAATCTCTGCGCCAACCGTCATCTCCAACGCCGATCCGCGCCGCACCCTCGCCCTGCTCGGCAGTACAGCCGATCCCGCCTGGCGCGCACAGGTCGAGTCCGTCCCCATCGAAGGCTGCACCGTCAAGCTCAACGTGCTCCTGAACGAGTTGCCCAACTTCACCGCTCGCCCCGGCACCTGCCAGCCCCACCACTTCGGCCAGATCAACGCCCCGCTCACCAAGCAGGAGTGGAAGACCAGCTTCTCCGCCGCCCGGCGAGGCGAAGTCGCAGATCACCTCTGGTGCGAACTTTACTTCCAGAGCGCGCACGACCCCACCGTCTGCCCCGCCGGACAGCACACCATGAGCATCTTCGCCCAATATGTTCCCTATACCTTCGCCCAAGGCGCCGGATCAGCGCAAAACCGCTGGGACACCCGCCGCGACGAAATTCGCCGCCTTGCGCTCAACTCCATCGGCCGCTTCTGCTCCAACTTGGATACCGCTGTCATCGATGCCCAAGTCCTCGGCCCTCCTGACATTGAAGCCAAGGTCGGCCTGACTGGCGGACACATCTTCCAGGGCGAGTGCCTGCCCGGCTTTATGTGGTCGCGCCGTTTGTCTGCCCGCACACCTATGCCCGGCGTCTACCTGTGCGGGGCCTGCACCCATCCCGGCGGCTCTGTCATCGCCATCAACGGACGCAATGCAGCCATGGCCGTTCTGCAAGATGCACCAAAATAAAGCATTGACGAACTCCAAGCCACTGCCTATGCTGGATGCAGATCGGGTATCGGAATTCAGAGAGCTGTCGTATCCATCTCCTTGGATTCTTAATATTCAGGGCTGCCAAATGATTCGCACCTGGCCGCCATATAGCGAATACCCGGCTTCGACCTCCCCACACCAGCGCCTGAGAGGGCTGTATGGATTTTGTTTCCTGGGTACTGCAACGCCTTGATACTCTTCTGCCGGACGTCTCTGCGAGAACCACCATGGATTCGCCGCCCCAGCTTGATTTGAAGGACGAGCGTCTCCATAACTACCTTGAGCCAGATGTTCAGGCGGGAAGCAAGAACCCGCGCCGTACTCGACGATCTGCCGCCTGAGAGTCTTGCCTGGCTCCGCATCGCAGCCACACCCGAGGGAGAACCTCGTCATCAGTCCGCGACTCCGTGCCGTCGCGCTCTATGTTCGTTTCTCACCCTTCCCAGCGCAGCTCCATCAGATCCAGCTCCCGCTCAATGCCCCGCAGTGTGCTTTCGCGGAACTGCCCTTGCTGACGCAACCGCATCAGCTCACCGCGCTGCGCCGCCCTTAGTTGCGCGCCCAGCTCGCGGTACTTTTGCTCCAGCTGCGCCTCATTTTGCGTTTCCCCCTCACTGGTACTGTCCAATCCCTGGAGCCTCTGGTTGTATGTCCGGATCATCTGATCGACAACCTTCGCCTCCACTTCATCCTTCGACGTATCAATTCCGTGCAGCGTGCGCAGCACAAAGCGCAGCATCTCGCGTCGCGCCTCCAGAGCGTCCTGCCGCGCCGCTTCCGGTTCAGTAATACCCAGCTTGCGAATCAGGGCCGGCAGCGTGAGCCCTTGCCCCACCAGGCTCGCCAGAATCACCGAAAATGCCAGAAAAATAATCGTTTCCCGGGCCGGGAACGGTGTCCCGCTGTCGGTTAGCACCGGTAGGGAGAGTGCAGCCGCCAGCGTCAGCACGCCGCGCATGCCGCTCCACGCCATCACCACCAGCTCGCGGGGATTTTGCCGCTGCACTTGTTGCTTCAGCATGCGTACACGAATCCACTGCGCAAAGTAGGCCCCTGAATAGATCCACATCAGCCGCAGCACCACCAGAATCCCGAAGACCAGCGACGCCTCTGCCAGCATGTGCGACCAGGGCAATGGCCCATGCCCCCTGTTCGGTCGTATTCCATCCAGAATCGACGGCAATTGCAGGCCGATCACGATGAACACCAGTCCGTTCAGCACAAAATCAATCATGCCCCACACTGCACGCGCGTCCAGTCTGGCACGGCTGCTCAGCGTCTCAGGAGCCGTCCGTCCCACATACAGCCCGCACGCCAGCGTCGCCATTACGCCGGACGCATGCAGTGACTCGCCCAGCAGATATGCAAAATACGGCGTCACCAGTGAGACCAGAATCTGCAGCTCGCTCGACGCCGGAAATTTGCGAACCAGCAGCTGGTCAAAGCGCGTCACCAGCCATGCGATCAGCAGCCCGGCCCCTATGCCGCCCAGCATCAGCCAGACAAACTCCCCTACGCCCTCCATAAACGACGGTATCGCCCCCGAAACCACCATCGCCGTCGTAAACTGTAGCGCCAGCAGCCCGGTCCCGTCGTTTACCAGGCTTTCACCCTCAATGATCGACAGCAGCGAGTGCGGCAGTCCCACCCGCGTCGCAACTGCGGCCACGGCAATTACATCTGTCGTAGACAGCACGGCTCCCAGCACCGCGCCGCTCCTCCAGTCGAAGCCCGGTATCACAAAGTGCGCAAATACCGCGATGCCCGCCACCGTGAACCCAACCAGCCCCAGCCCCAGCATCAAAAGCACCGGCATGTTGGCCCGGAACTCGCTCCACGGCGTGTTCAGCGCGCTGGCAAAAACCAGCGGCGGCAGAATCACCAGAAATACAAAGGTGGGATTCAGCGAGACGTGCGGAATCACATGGAAGAAACTCAGCACCAGACCGCCCACCACCAGAATGATCGGGTACGGCGTCTTGAGCTTCTGCGCGAACACCGCCAGCAGCGCCACCAGCACAACCAGAACCAGCAGCGTCAGCTCGATATGATGGATTCCTGAGCCCATACTCTCTTCGTTATATCAACCCCCTCGGTATACCAGTCGCGGATGGCTGGGAAATAAAGAACGAAGCATCCTCTTGTCGCTCCGCCAACTGACCACCCCTCAACCGGCCGGTTTTTAGCTGACTACGTTACTAGCTATAATCAAAGGTTGCGCGTTTCCACGCGCTGCAAGCTCTTGCAGCTCGATTTTTTTGACTGAGCAAGGAAAGGATTTCGATGCCGACGGACGTAGTTATGCCCCAGATGGGCGAGTCAATCTTTGAGGGAACCATTACCAAGTGGCTGAAGAAGCCCGGCGACGCTGTTCAGCGCGACGAGCCGCTATTTGAAATCTCCACCGACAAGGTGGATGCAGAAATCCCCTCGCCCGCTGCCGGCGTGCTCAAAGAGATTAAGGTCGCCGACGGCAATACCGTGCAGATCAACACCGTCGTCGCCGTCATCGATGAAGCAGGCTCCGCAGCCGCCACCGCTCCAGCACCTGCTGCACCCGCATCCAGGCCCGAAGCCCCTGCGCCCGCCGCTGCAGCGCCATCTGCTCCCGCACCCGCCGCTGCGACTGGCCCCGGCACCGATGTCGTCATGCCGCAGATGGGCGAATCCATCTTCGAGGGCACCATCACCAAGTGGCTCAAGCAGGTCGGCGACTCCGTCCAGCGCGACGAACCCCTTTTCGAAATCTCCACCGACAAGGTCGACGCCGAAATCCCGTCGCCCGCCGCCGGAGTCCTCAGCGAAATCAAGGTCCCTGCTGGCAACACCGTGCAGATCAACACCGTCGTCGCCGTCATCGGCGGCGCGGCTGGAGCTTCGGCTCCTGCACCCGCTGCAGCGCCGGCCCCTGTCGCAGCCGCTGCTCCCGCGCCAACCCCAGCGGCAGCTCCTGCCCCGGTTGCTGCATCCGCGGAGCATGCTCGTTCCTCGCCGCTCGTGCGCAAGATCGCCCGCGAAAACAACATCGACCTCACCAAGGTCCCCGGTACCGGCGCAGCCGGACGCATCACCAAGGAAGATGTGCTCGGCTACTTGAGCGGCGCTCCCGCTCGACCTGCCGCAGCCCCCGCGCCTGCTCCATCCGCACCCGCTCCCGCTGCACCCGCCGCTCCCGCACCTGCACCCGGCGAACTCGTTCCCATGTCCAGAATGCGCTCCATCATCGCGCAGCGCATGGTCGACTCCAAGCACACCAACGCGCACGTCCACACTGTCTTCAAGGTGGACTTCACAAAGATCGTCAAGCTCCGCGAAAAAGAGAAGAGCAAATACGAGCAGCGCAACGGCGTCAAGCTCACCTACATGCCCTTCATTACCCGCGCCGTCATCGCCAACCTGCGCAAAATGCCCATCGTCAACGCGCAGATCGAGGGCGACGCCATCCGTTACCCCAAGAACATCAACATCGGCATCGCCGTCGCGCTCGACTGGGGACTCATCGTTCCCGTCATCAAGCAGGCCGAAGAGAAAAACTTCCTCGGCATCGCCCGCGCCATCGCCGATCTGGCCGAGCGTGCCCGCGGCAAAAAGCTCAAGCCCGACGAAGTCGGCTCCGGCACCTTCACCATCACCAACCCCGGCATCTTCGGCGAGCAGTTCGGCACGCCCATCATCAACCAGCCCGAGTCGGCCATCCTCGGCGTCGGCGGCCTCTTCAAGGAGCCGGCCGTTGTCACCGCCGAAGACGGAACCGACTCCATCGCCATCCGCCACTTCCTGCACCTCACCCTCGGCTTCGACCACCGCATCATCGACGGAGCCGACGCGGGCAAGTTCATGGCCGAGGTC
>JASHUR010000304.1 GCA_030039895.1 Acidobacteriaceae bacterium
CTTGCCGAGGCCCGCGCCGCGGCAAATGCCGGCGAAGTGCCTATTGGCGCTGTTATCGTCCACAACGACGGGATCATCGCCTGTGGCCAGAACCGCGTTCTGCGCGACAACGATCCTACTGCGCACGCTGAAATTGTCGCCTTGCGCGCTGCCGCAATCGTGCTGGAAAACTATCGCCTGCTCGGCTGCGAGCTATATGTGACGCTTGAGCCCTGCGCTATGTGCGCCGGGGCAATAATTCATGCCCGCCTTGCGCGGCTGGTCTATGCAGCAGCGGATCCAAAGGCCGGCGCGGCGGGCTCGGTCCTGCAGGTAGTCAACCATCCCCGGCTTAACCACCAGATGGCTGTCGAGTCCGGCGTGCTCGGCGATGAGTCCAGCGAGTTGCTCCGTGAGTTCTTCCGGCAGCGACGTGCTGAGGACGCAGCTAAGCCTTAACTTCGCGTCAGCTTCCGTATCAGCTCCGCATACTGCGGATACGCGCGCGTCAGCGGCTCTGCGTGGCCCGTCTCATAGTCGGCGTAATCAAAGCCAGGGCTTACAGTGCAGCCCAGCAGAGCCAGTTTTCCGCCGGGCGCCAGCCGCGAGCCCTGCCACACATGCTTTGGCACGACGAGCTGCAGATGCTGCCCCGCTGCCAGATCAGGCCCGAGAATCACCGTTCGCGCCGAGCCGTCAGGGGCCAATTGCAGCATCTCAACCGGATCGCCGAGGTAGAAGTGGAAGATTTCGTCAGAGGCCAGGCGGTGCATCTCAGAGAACGTCCCTGGCTCCAGTAGATAGTAAATGCAGGTTCCAGCAGCGCGCGCCGCGGGATACCGCTCCGGCAGAGAACTGCGCGCGATCGTCTCCTCTGCGCGCCAGGTCTGCACGAACCATCCGCCCTCGCACGGATGCGGTTGAAGCTTCAAGAGCTGTTTGATTTCGTCAGTGGTCATCCTTGCATCATAATCCGCGCGCAGGAACCCGAATGGCCTGGCGGTGTCTATTCGTAAAGGCGCTCACTCTCTTCGGAAAGAACTTTGGAGATGCCATGTTTGAAGACAGTCTAGTGGAGTCGACAGGCCGCATCCGTACGCACAGCCGCCAGTATGCGGCGGGTTCCTTTGTGTTGCAGGCCGCACTGGTGGCGGTCGTGGTTCTGATTCCGTATTTGTATCCCGCTGCCCTGCCCCCGCGGGCATTTCTCACTTCACTTGCCTCGCCGCCGCCGCCGCCCGCAGAACCTGTACCAGCTCGTCACATGGCAAGAGTCTCGCCGGCGCGGACCATTCAAAGCATTGCGCTGATTGCGCCGCGGGTCATTCCAAGGCACGTTACACCGGAAGCGGCGGGTTACCTCACGACACCGGGGCCGGCTGGTTTCATTCATTTCCACTCGGGGTATGCCGAAGGCTCCATGCCTTCACTTGGTCCTCCGCCTGCGCCACCTGTAGTTTCGCAGCCAGAGTCTGTGAGACCGTTGCGTGTCTCCGCTGGGGTAGCTCAAGGTCAGTTGCTCGTTCCGATTCAACCCGTCTATCCGGAGATCGCAAAATCGGCCCATGTCCAGGGAACGGTAGTGATTGACGCGGTTATTTCGAACGACGGCACTGTTGAACAAGCGCGGGTGGTAAGCGGCCCTCCGTTGCTTACGGCGGCCGCGTTAAGTGCCGTGACTCGTGCCCGGTATCGCCCGTATAAGCTGAACGGCAAGCCCATTGCGGTGGAGACGACTATCCACATCATTTTCGCGCTGGACAAGTAAGTGTGAACGCCGACGTCCTGCAAGTCCCGCGCAGAATTTATGATGGATAGTGATGAAAGTCGTCGTCTACAGCGCCTACTGGTGCAGGGACTGCCGCGAAGCGAAGCGCTTTCTTGACGCTCACGGCATCCCATACACCGAAATTGACATCGAAGAGACGCCCGGCGCCTCGGAAGAAGTCCTGCGCCATGTGGGCAAGCGCGCTATTCCGCAGTTTGTGGTTGATGGTCAGTGGATCCAGCCCTACCGGCCGGGTGAAGGGTTCCTTTACGACGAAATGCGCGAGTACTTCGGCCTGCTCCGGTAGTTCCGCAGATCACAGCTCAGTCGCAGAGTTTTCTTCGAGGGCATCATCGGGCTTTAATCCGGGATCGGCCAGAATCGCCCGCGCATCCTCCGCGTCCTCTGCGCTGACCTGCAATTGGAGTGGTCCCAGCCCCGGCTCCATGATGCCAGCATTCTCCCCTGAGAGAAACGCGTCGATCCCCGCAGATTGCAGGCGAAGACGGGCCATATCGGCCTCGAGTGGCTCAGTAAATCGTGCTATGGTCACGATGTCTGCCATAGGTATATTCACTCCGCGTCCTATAGGTAAGATGCTCGAACGATTAGAATAAGAGTTTACTCCCGAGGAGGACTTCTTCGTTGATCGCACGTTATACCCGCGCGGAAATGGGCCGCATCTGGAGCGATGAAAACAAGTACCGGATGTGGCTCGAGGTAGAAGCCGCAGCAAGTGAAACGCTCGCTGAGGATGGCATCGTTCCGGCTGAGGCGGCAAAGGCCATCCGTGAACGCGGCAAGGTCGATGTAGCGCGCATCAACGAGATTGAAGCCGAGGTCCGCCACGACGTGATTGCCTTCACAACCGCCGTCGCGGAGCATGTTGGGCCGGAGGCGCGCTGGCTGCACTACGGCCTAACCTCAACCGACGTTGTGGACACAGCGCAGGCGCTGCAGATCAGGGACGCTTCGGCGATTCTGCGCAGCGACCTTAAGCAACTGGCTGAGGTTCTGAAGCAGCGCGCGCTTGAGTTCAAACACACACCCATGATTGGGCGCACGCACGGAGTGCATGCGGAGCCCACCACATTCGGCCTCAAGCTCCTGAACTGGTATGCCGAAGTGCAACGAAATATTCGCCGCTTTGATGCCGCCACCGAGCAGATGCACATCGGCAAGCTTTCCGGCGCAGTAGGAACCTTTGGGCACCTGAAACCCGAGCACGAAGAGCGCATTGTTGCAAAGCTTGGTCTGAAGCCCGCCCTTGTCGCAACGCAAGTTGTGCAGCGCGATCGCCACGCGCACTACATCTCCACGCTTGCCATTATCACGGCTACGCTTGACAAGATCGCGACTGAAATCCGCCACCTGCAGCGCACTGAGGTCCGCG
>JASHUR010000305.1 GCA_030039895.1 Acidobacteriaceae bacterium
AATCCATTGACCACTGCGGCCATTGCGCGCGAGGCGGGAGTGGATGATTTCCTTGCCGAAGCCCGCCCCAAGGACAAGATGGACCTGATTCGCCGCGAGCAGGCCGAAGGCAAGCTGGTGGCAATGACCGGCGACGGCACGAACGATGCGCCGGCGCTGGCCCAGGCGGACGTTGGCGTGGCGATGAACAGCGGCACACAGGCGGCCAAGGAAGCCGGTAATATGGTCGATCTGGACTCCAACCCGACCAAACTGATTGAGATTGTGGCCATCGGCAAGCAACTGCTGATGACGCGCGGCGCCCTCACTACATTCTCCATTGCCAACGACGTGGCGAAGTATTTCGCGATTATTCCGGCGATGTTCGCCGGCGCATTCCCGGTGCTTTCCGCGCTGAACGTAATGCACCTGAGCTCTCCAAAGTCAGCTGTTCTCTCCGCCGTAATTTTCAACGCCGTTATCATCGTCGCTCTCATACCACTGGCGCTGCGTGGGGTGGCATATCGCCCCGTTCGCGCAGCAGAGCTGTTGCAAAGAAACCTGCTCGTCTACGGCTTGGGCGGCGTAATCATCCCTTTTGTCGGAATCAAAATGATCGATCTTGTAATCACCGCCATAGGACACTTATGAAACACCTGCGCACCGCACTCTTATACACGATTGTCTCCGCCCTGTTTCTTGGCTTGGGCTATCCACTCGCCATGACCGCGCTTGCGCAGTGGCTCTTCCCCAGGCAGGCAAACGGAAGCCTGATTCTGCGCGACGGCAAAGTGATTGGCTCTCAGCTCATCGGGCAAGACTTTTCAGGGCCGGACTACTTCCACAGCAGGCCATCGGCCGCAGGCAACGGATATGACGCGTCAGCTTCGGGTGGATCAAATCTTGCGCCAACAAACAGTGCGCTTATCGCGCGCGTGGAAAAGAGTGTTGCCGCCGAACAAGTCGGCACCGCCAAGGTTCCGATCGATCTGGTGACCGCGTCAGCTTCAGGCCTGGATCCGGACATCACCCCGGCCGCAGCTTACTATCAGGCTCCTCGCGTTGCGCAGGCGCGCCATTTGCCGCTCGCAACCGTAAACGCTCTGGTCGCAAGCCACATCACGCCGCGCCAGTTCGGACTGCTCGGCGAAGAACGAGTGAACGTGCTCGACTTAAACCTTGCGCTCGACCAGTTACACTGAACCGCGAGCGGCAATTGAACATTCGAGCGCAGGGACTGATCCATGCCCGGCGTGAACTGTGGGCTGAGGGGACAACCACACCGTTGAACGGATAACATCGAATCGCCGACTTCTATGGCGAGTTCCTTTCAAAGCCGATGTGTCTGTCTGTTGACGGTGGTCTTTGCGGCAGGCGCATTCTCAAGCCAGAGCTTAGCCCAGGCGTCTTATTCGACTCTGAAGCAGGCGAGTGCTGCCTATCACGACGGTCAGGTGGCAATCGCCCACCGGGACCTGCGCGCTGCACAGGCGGATTTTGAGCAGGTCGTCCGTCTGGCACCGCAGGCCGAACAGGGGCACAGCGCGCTTGGCGCAGTCCTGGTGAGCCGCGGTGAGACGAAGGCCGGCATTCGCGAGCTTGAAAAGGCATTGGCGATTCAGCCGAATGACGATACGGCGCGGATGAATCTTGCCTTGGCGTACGAACAGATCGGCAACCCGGAAAAGGCCGTCCCATTATTTTCCCGTCTGGAGACTCGTGCGCGGATGCAACAGCACGAACTCCCTTCGTATGTGCTGGCTGCTTATGCACGCTCGCTCGCGCAGATCCATCAGGTTGGCCCGGCGATCGTCAAGATGAAAGCTGCGGTCGCGCTCGACTCGCAGAATGCAGAATTGCACGATGCTCTCGGCTCTCTCTACGCGCAACGGAAGGATTGGACAGATGCTCAGCAGGAGTTCGCAGCAGCGATTCGCCTCAATCCCGCTTTCGGTGTCGCACACCTGCACCTTGGCCTTGCGATGCGTGCTCAGGGGCAGGAGAACGGGCTCGCGGAAATCGTCCAAGCCTCCCAACTGGAGCCCCGGAATGCAATGATTGCTCTTGAACTTGGCAATGCCCTTGTGGCGGATGGACACGACGACAAGGCAATTCCGGTCTTCCGGCATGCGCTGGAGCTGGAACCGAACTCCACTGCGGCATCGTATCAGCTCGCTCTTGCCTTGCAGCGCTCCAACCAGATTCAGGATGCGATCGTGCTGCTAAAAAAAGTCGTGGCGGAGGAGCCGGACAACTCCTCAGCTATGACAAATCTTGGCATGGCCCTTTGCCAGGCGCAGCAGGCAAAGGATGCAGTCCCATTTCTGCAGCGAGCGGTTGCGCTCGATCCGCATAATGTGACCGCGCTTGAGAATTTGTCGGCAGCTTATGTGCAGCTCAACGAGTTTGATGACGCGATCCATGCGCTGCAGACAGCGCTGAAGCTGGCGCCGAACCAATCGCAACTGCACTATGATCTGGGACTTGCATACAAATGGCAAGACAATGCGACAGCCGCGATTCCAGAGTTGGAAACGGCAGAGCGCCTGAATCCCACCGCTCCGGAGGCGCCTTATCTTCTCGGCATTCTCTATTTGCAGGAGGGGCGATATAGCGATGCAGCTCGCGAGATGTCCCTTGCTTTGAAGCTCCGCCCCCAGGACGCCGATGGATGGGCGACGCTTGGAAGCGTGTATGAGAACCTCAACATGCTGCCGCAAGCCACTTCCGCTCTGCACGAAGCTATTCGCCAGAACCCCACCCAGCCTGACGCCTATCTGACGCTTGCTTCTGTGCTCGTCAAGCAGAATCAACCTGAAGAGGCGAGGATGGAGCGCAAGAAGGCCGCCGATCTTATGCGTGCCCACATGAATTTTCAGCGCGCGGAGGTTTCTACGAATGCCGGTAATGCCGCCTTACATGCCGGCGATGTTGCGGGAGCGGTTCTTCAGTTCCAGGATGCGCTGAGCTTCGACCCTGACTATGCAGATGCCCATCTTGGTCTTGCGAGGGCACTGGATCGAGAGGGAAAAACCATCGAGGCGGCTGAGGAGCGCCAGAAGGCAGAAGCAACCAAGTCGGCGGCAAAACCCTAAGGCGGCCCTCCCGTTTCTTTAGAGATTTCAGAAGTATCCAGGGTGACCATTGTTGAGAGCAGGCTCGTGTAAAGGCACGATTTCTCTGCACCAAATGGAATAATCACGCGGTTGCTCTGCCGCACAGGCTATATGCTGCGTGTTTCGATTTGATGTGTCTTGTGGTGCTTCGTGTTTGCTATAATCCCGCGTGATTATCAATGTCCGTTGACTCGACGGAAAGAATCAACCGGCAAAGTCGGGAAACGTTAACGGTTCTTTTGGGGGCTAATTTCTGTTGCTGCTGTGAGGCTCATTCACCTATATGCCCGGCGCGTGTGTCTTCTGTTTTTGCTTCTGGCAGGAATGTGCTTGCTTTTGTGGTCAACCACGCGCGCAGCCGAGAATCCTGAATCCCAGCACTCAAATAATCTGGATGCGTATAAGGCTTTCTCTGACAAGGTCGAGCAGACCTATGCTTACCCGTTTGGTAAAGGTCAGATATCACTCCCCGGAAACGCCACCGACGTTGGGAACAACTTCCTGCCTCCTTCCGCTTTTCCAACCGCGGCCTACTGCGGGCATTGCCATCAGGAGGCGTACCACCAGTGGCGCCAGTCGCTGCACGCCAATGCATTCCGTGCGCCGTTCTATCGCACCAGCGTTAACATTCTGATTCGGACAAAGGGCATCGCTTACGCGCGGCACTGCGATAGCTGTCACAATCCCATCGCGGTGCTTTCCGGCGCACTGAATCCAGGCGCACAGGTGGATCGCTCCTTCGATCGCGATGGCGTAACGTGCATGGTCTGCCACTCCATCCAAAGAGTGAGCTCAAAGATGGGCAACGGCAGCTATGTGCTGGGCGTACCCGCGGTCATTGTCGACGCAAATGGAAAACCGGTTCCCGGCATCGTTCCCGACGCCGAGATACTGGCGCATCTGGACCGGCACTCCAAGGCTGTGATGAGGGACCTTTACAAGTCGCCCGTGTTCTGTGCCGCATGCCACAAGGCAAACCTGCCCCCTGAGCTCAACGACTATAAATGGATTCGCGCGTTTACCACCTACGACGAGTGGCAGCAATCGAAGTTTTCCCAACAGACTCCGCTGACGTATTACACCGCCGGCTTCAAGAGCTGTCAGGACTGCCACATGATGCGGGTGCCTGCCACGCTTCCTGACTACGGAGCAGAACGCGGCATGATCGCCTCACACCGCTGGCTCGCAGGAAACACCGCAGTCCCGTTCTATTACGGCTACAACGAGCAGCTAAAAAAGACAATTGAGTTCCTGCAGAGCGGCAACTTTCTCAATGTGGACATCTTCGCGCTGCGGCTTGGCGAAATGGGCCGAGTCATCGCTCCGCTCGGTTCAGTACCCTTCAACCTGAAGGCAGGCTCTATCGTTGAGGCCTATGTTGTAATTCAGAGTAAAAATATCGGCCACTCGCTGCTTCCCGAGGTGCGGGACCTATATCAGGCATGGGTTCACGTTACGGTCAAAGATGCTGACGGCACGACGATTTATCATAGCGGCTTTGTCAATCCCGATGGCACGGTCGATAAGCGCGCACACAAATTTAACAACCGGCCGGTCAACATGTCGGGAAATTTCGTGGATGACCACATGGTGTGGACGATCCACTCGGTGGCGTATGACAACACGATTCAGGCGGGATCGTCCACGCTCGTCCGCTACCAGTTCCAGATTCCCAGGAATGTAAAGGGGCCGTTAACGATTACCGCAAGCGTCAATTATCGTCACTTACGGCAAAGCTATCTGAACAATGTTTTCGGCAAAGACCATCCGGCATATCCGATTGTTGAGCTCGCATCGCGGACCCGGGTCCTGAAAATTGGGAAAAACGAGCCAACCGCGCCGCTGCCGGCGGACAATCCGGACTGGATGCGCTGGAACAACGCCGGCATTAGCTTCCTCGATGAGCTGCAATATGCGTATGCGATGAACGCGTTTGAACACGTTGTCCGTCTGCGCCCCGACTACCCCGACGGATACATCAATGTCGGGATCAACTACATTCAATGGGAAAAGTATTCCAAAGCGCGGGCTCCGCTGGAGAAAGCTCTGGCGATGCACCCCAATGATGCGCGCGCCCTGTACTATCTTGCCCTGGTGGAACGTAGAGAGCGGCACACGCGCGCCGAGGACATCGATCTGGAAAAGGTGCTCGCGCAATATCCGGATTGCCGCGAGGCGCGGCGGGAATTGGGTATATCGTTCTACCAGCAGAATCGCAGTGATGCTGCCATTCAGCAGTTCAGGGCGCTCCAGGCCATCGACCCGGACGATCTGGCTGCTCACTATAACCTGTCCATTCTGTATTTCCGCGAGGGCATGAAGAAGGAGGCAGCTGAACAGGCCAAACTATACGTCATCAAGCGCGTCGATCCTTCCGCGCCTACTTACTCCCTCGATTATCTGCGCAAACACCCTGAGATCTCGATCGAAAGCATTCCCTGGCATCTGCACACAGATCTGAAACAGGACTCCATGCCCATGGACATGCAAGGACAGCAGTAGCCAAAGCAAAGGATGGTATTACGTTGAATCGCCGCAAATTTATCCGCTCACTCAGCCGCACGGCGCTCGTTCTGCCTTTTGCGGACATTGTCGCTCTGGCCGCACCGCAGCAACAACAGCAGCAACAGCCCATGCACATCGGCCCGCAGGAGCGCGTGTACAGCGCGATTGCTGCACCGCCGCCTCCCGGCCCCAAATCGCCGATTGAGGGAACGCCGCTGGGCGTGAGTTTTGTCGATGTCGTAAAAGAAGCGGGACTGGATGTCGTCACCATCTACGGAGGTGTAAAACACAATAAGTACCTGCTGGAGACCACCGGCTGCGGCCTGGCCTTCTATGACTATGACAATGATGGCTGGGTTGACCTGTTTCTTGTGAACGGCTGGCGGCTTGAGGGCTTCCCCAACGGAGATGCGCCGCACTGCCATTTGTTCAAGAACAACCGTGACGGAACATTTACCGACGTCACGATCGGCTCCGGGCTAGAGCACAAGACAGGCTGGGGACAGGCCTGCTGCGTAGGCGACTACAACAACGATGGCCATGATGACCTGTTCGTCACCTACTATGGGCAAAATGCGCTCTATCGCAACAACGGCGACGGCACCTTCAAGAACGTGACCGAAGAGGCTGGTCTGATACAGCCTGGGCCTAAGGTGCGGTGGAACACCGGCTGCACTTTCCTCGATTATGACCGCGACGGCCATCTTGATCTCTTCGTCGCAAACTACGTGGACCTGGACCTCAAGACGGCTCCAACGCCGCAGGACGGCCCATGTACTTACAAAGGCATCCTGGTTGCCTGTGGGCCGCCGGGTTTGCCGGGCGGCAGAAATATCCTGTATCACAACAACGGCAACGGTACTTACACTGACGTTAGCCAAAAGTCCGGCATGTGGACGGCTGTAGGCACCTATGGTCTGAGCGTCGTTGCGTCGGACCTCGACAACGACGGCTGGACAGACATATATGTCGCGAATGATTCGGCGCCGGCCACTCTTTACCACAACAATGCAGACGGCACGTTCACTGACATCGCCATTGAGTCCGGTGCGGCGCTGTCTCCTGAAGCAAAGCCCCAGGCCGGCATGGGCGTTTCCGTCGGCGACTACCTGCGTAACGGAAAACTCGACATTGTGAAAACCAACTTCGCGGGCGATACCGACTCTCTTTACGCAAACCTGGGCAACGATTCCTTCGAAGACCGGACCTACCCCAGCGGCCTCGGAGAGAATACCCGGCTGCTGGGCTGGGGAGTCGGCTTTTTCGACATGGATAACGACGGCTGGCTGGACATTCTCATGTCGAACGGGCACGTCTATCCCGAGGTCGACGAGTCGAACGCTGACCTGAAATACGCCGAACACAAGTATCTCTATCGCAACTTGCGCAACGGACGATTTGAGGACGTTACAAAGGAGGGCGGGCCGGGCATCATGGAGCTGGCCCCGGCGCGCGGCTGCGCTTTTGGCGACTACAACAACGACGGCACCATCGATGTTGCCGTCAACTGCATCAATACGATTCCTCAGTTGCTCCGCTGCGACTCAAAGCTCAATCGCAACTGGATCATGATCAAGCTGGTAGGCGTGAAGGCGAACCGCACCGGCATCGGCAGTCGAGTAACGGTCACCGCCATGAACGACCCCAAAGCCGCGAAGCCGCTGGTCCAGGTGGCGGAGCTGCGCAGCGGCGGCAGCTATTTTTCACAAAACGATTTGCGCCTGCACTACGGGTTGGACCAGGCAACGAAGGTGGACTCGGTGGAGATTCGCTGGCTCGGCGGGCACACGGACAGCCTTACAGACCTTAACGTAAATTGGCTCTATGTCATTCAGGAAGGCGGCAAGATCCTCCAATCTGGCCCGCTGCAAAAGGCGAAGTCCCCGATGAAGGTGAAAGCCTGACACATTGCATGTTCCGTCGCATGTTTCATCGTTGGCTGCTCTTGCTTGTGCTGCCTTGTGCCTCCATTGCAGCGGCACAAATGCAGCAAGGGTCGACATACCCGCAGGCAAGTCCGTCGAACAACGCCGCAAACGAACCGGTAATGACAGGTTGCCCGTGGCTTTCAATCGGCACCGCTGCGAAGTTGCTCGGCGAAGACGTGCTTTCGTCGGTCAACGTGTCAAACACTGGCATGGGGTCCTGCAAGTTCTCGCGTCAGGGCCAGCCATCTGATTTGCTCGAAATTGTTGTGAGTAAGCAGGCGCCGCAGATGTGCCCTGCTGACAGTGCGAAGATCACCGGAGTGGGAAACTGGGCGGCTCGCTGCGCGGTTCGAGCTCGTCATCATGAGTCGTCTGAAATGATTGTTGCCCAGCTTCGCGATATTTATTTCACGGTGACGCTCACGCTTCACACCAAAAAGCTTGATCCACAGACGGACGATGCATTGGAACAGGCTGCTGAAGAGGTGGCCGGCAGCCTCTACTGAGATGGCTGGGCCGGCAGCCACTTTCGACAGCCTGGGGCTGTCTCGCTGCGGCAGGAACTCAAAAACGCAACAAGGTCTTTTACCTCGGCTTTCGTGAGCACAGCTCCAAACGGCGGCATGCCATGACCGCCCTTCTGTATTTGCTTCTGAATCTGGTGCGCCCCACGACGCAGCCCGACCGCGCCCAGGTCAGGCGCCCGGCTTCCACCAACCCCAGTGATGCTGTGGCAACGAACACATCCCCGAGTAAAGAACAGATTTGCGCCGCGCTGGCGTGCTTCAGTACTTGTTGCATGTACCGCGCGCGGATTTGTCATGATCAGGATGGCACTTGAGCAGATAAGAAACAGCGCTGAGACACATGCAGCGCGGCGGAATGAGTTCGTCATGCGCTCTTATTCTATCGAACGCCAGAGCGACCAGCATGTCCGGGCAACGGGATCTAGTTACCCAGCCGGCCAGGTGGAGGAGGCAGTTGAATATTGCCCGAGCGATTGCCGCAGAGCGGACCCAGGGAGTCCAAGGATTCCATGCTAATTAGTTCCCTATCAACCATTTGTGCTAAATGGATGTGCCTATTGACGCACTGTATAATACAGGCATAGGTTCTCTTAACAATAGGCGTCGCGTTCGTTTGCTGACCGCCAGATGTATTTTTTGCGAGGCATTCTTCCGATCGAAATTCAGCTTCCTCTGTCGGGGCCGCTCGTTTGAGCCCGTCGGATATTCGTTTCGCTCGAACAATTTAGAACAGAAGACGCCACAGAAGTCAGCCGGGACGATCTAACTGGCAGCGGAGCTCAGCATGTTGTCGTCGCAGCAAGCATCAAAAGAGTCTCCCAGAGAGTCTTCGAGGACAGGCTCGGTCCCTGACGCTGAGGCGATCCGTGCGCAGTTGAATCGGCTCCTCGCACACCCTCTTTTTACAAACAGCAAGCGTTACCCGGTTCTGCTCGCCTACACGGTCGAGCAGACGCTGCTCGGCAATGCCGCTGACCTGAAGGAGCGCACCATCGGCGTTGAGGCCTTCGGCCGTAACCCCGATTACGACGTCAATCTCGACCCTGTGGTCCGCACCTCAGCCGCAGAGGTACGCCGGCGGCTCATTCAGTACTACTATGACCCGGCCCATGCAGGTGAATTGATCATCGAGTTATCGGCCGGCTCTTATGTGCCTGTCTTTCGCGAGCCGGAGCAGTCGCCAGCCAATACTGCGGGCTCGAATCCTGAAGCGGAGAACGATGGGCCCCGCCAAGAGCGGGATTTCAATGCGTCGAGCATTGCGATTCCGGCTTCAGCCGAGTCCGAGTCTCAGCGGCTTCCTCGTGTCGAACGCTGGGCCCTCGTCGGTGCTTCTTTGTTACTGGCCCTGACGGCCGGCATTGTCATCGGACGTTATCACCGCCCTACAGCTCCCTCGAACATGCAGCGCTTCTGGGAGCCGCTCGTATCGAGTCAGAACCCCATCACCTACTGTCTGGGCCAGCCTGTGGATTCGATTGATCGGCAGGACAGGATGCCGGACGGTGCTCCCATTGCCGGAGGCCTCGACCAGTCTGACGTCATCACTCTGGCCCATGCCATTGTGCCGCTGGTTCCCCGTCACGGATCTTTCCGCATTGTCTCAGCACCGAATGCCAGCTTTGAGCAGCTGCGCGAGGGACCCATTGTGCTCATCGGGGCGTTCGACAATGCGTGGACCATGCGCATTACGCAGAACCTCCCTTACGGCTTCGACGATTCGGACGGCATAAGGAAGGTGGTTGACCGCCAGAACCCTCACCAGTTCTGGACGCTGCAATGGGCGGAGCCTGACCGGATCGTAGCGACGGACTATGCAATCGTGGCGCGCATTCACGACAGCGTGACCGGTGAGCCTGTGATCATTGCCGCTGGCATAATGGGCGAAGGAACAGAGGCTGCCAGCGAGGTCCTCTATAACCCGACGTATATGGATGCCATGCTCGCCAAGGCGCCAAAGAACTGGGACCAGGAAAACCTTGAGGCAGTGATCAAAACCGATGTCATCGAGAGGAACCCGGGACCTCCGGAAATCCTCACCGTGAAAACCTGGTAAAAACCATCCCCTCAGGCGACGATTCGTAAGCCGTCACCCCGTTCTGGGGCGCTTTAGTCCAGGCCTCGATCCCTCCAACCCTGCAAACCTGCCTCTTCGGGCGGCAAAATTACGTATGATACGTGCCCAGAAACAGGGCAGATGCGCCTTGGCAACCATTGTAGAAACAACCAATTAGAGTGTAGCGACCCGGGTTCAGTACACGATGGAGCTTTTCTCGTGCCAACCGTATGGCTAAGTTGAGAGTATCCCGCCTTGTCTTTGAAGTGAGTCGCAAAGAGACGGGTAATCCAGTCACTGGAAGACAAAAGGAGATCATTTCCATGAAAAGATTCGCCGTTGGTTTGCTGGCTCTCGCGTTCACCTTCGCTGCTTATGCCGCCAAGAATTCAAAGACGGTCGATTTCGCCCAACCCGTGCAGGTTGGCTCAACGACACTGCCCGCCGGACCTGTGAAAGTAACCTGGACCGGAACGGGATCGGACGCGAAGCTCACCCTCGCTCCTTACGGAAAGCATCCTGTTACAGTACCGGCGCAGATTGTTAGCCAGAGGAACCCCAACACTGCCATTTCGACGATCAGTGTGAAGGGTGTTCAGTATCTGCAGCAGGTTCAGTTGAGCGACCTGACCCTTGTTGTCCGGAACGCTCCGACGACATCGGCTCAGGCCGGACAGTAAGACATCCGGTAGCTTGAAAAGTTTCAAACGGAGTTTGCACATGCTCGGTATGGCGCTATAACCGTACCCCTATCGAGCAGCCATCCTGCCCCCTTGTCCGGGTGACAAGGGGGTTCCTTTTTCCGCGCGGCAGCACGATGTGAATGCTGCCGGGTAATTTCCTCTTATCATTAAAATCATGCCTTTGTTTTATCTTCGCGGGCTCACAGGACGACACCGGTCAGAACGCGCGAATCGCCACCTGGCCTGGTATCTGGCGTTTGTTGCGGGAGCCGCGAATGCAGGCGGGTTCTTTGCCGTCCACCACTACACGTCGCATATGTCGGGCGTGGTCGCCTCCATGGCGGACAATACCGCGCTGGGCAGCGTGCGTTTGGTGATGATTGGAGCCGCATCGGTGCTGGCGTTCTTTTCAGGGTCATTTCTCACGACGCTGTTTGTGCGTTGGGCGAGAGAGCGCGCCATGCACAGCGAATATGCTTTCCCGCTTTTTGCCGAAGCTCTTCTTTTGGTGATATTCGGGCTGCATGGCGCAGAGATGTCCAGCGGACGCGCTGTGGTGGCTCTGATTGTCCTTTTGTGCTTTTCGATGGGCCTGCAGAATGCAATCATCACCAAGCTCTCGGACGCCGTAATCCGCACAACTCACGTAACGGGAATGGTGACGGACATCGGCATTGCAGTCGGGCGCATCGTGAGCGGCAGGCGTGGCGGTGATATAGACATTGCCCGGGAACTGGACACAGTACGATTGCTGAGCGCGCTGATCTTGCTGTTCTTTTTGGGCGGAGTGGCAGGCGCAATCGGGTTTCGGCACATCGGTTTTAGGTTCGCGTTGCCGCTCGCGGCAATCCTCATGCTGCTTGCCGGTCTTCCGGTAGCGGACGATGTGCTGCGCCGCGAACGGGCGGCGGCCTAGGCAATGTTACTCCGCTACGGCCACTGCACACCCGGATACAAGCTGGGCAGGCGATCGGCGTGGAACTGGTCGGCCTGGGGGGTGGTCGCCTGCCAGATCACCGTCTTGCCGGTCGGATCGAATTCCTGCACGATGGCTCCGCTAAGCGGCGCGCAGAAGTCCACCTGAATGTCTCCGTTGGAAAGCAGCTCGGCGTTGCCGCCAAAGAAGCTGAAGTAGCTGGGCGGCGGCTCGTAGTGGATGAGCATGGTTGCGGTCATGTTCGACTCGTCGATCTGGAGGACAGGCATGGTGGAGTAGCAGTCTGCTGTAGTCGCGGCATAGGGTTTGCAGAGCACTTGTCCGGTAGGCGGCGGGAACATGCGGTCGTTGCCGTTGTCCATGAGGCCGAGTTTAAAGACTCCTGTGGTGTTGGGCGAAAAGAAGCCCATACCAT
>JASHUR010000306.1 GCA_030039895.1 Acidobacteriaceae bacterium
TTCTCAGGCTGCGCGGACGAGGATGGCCGTGACGTTGTCGTGGCTTCCGGCGGCGTTGGCGGCGTCAATGAGTTGCTGGCAGAGATCGCGCACGGTTTCTGTGCCGGCACCGGAGCCGCGCAGGATACGAGCGATGCGGTCTTCTGAGACCTCGCGGGTGAGGCCGTCCGTGCAGAGCAGGAGCATGTCTCCGGGCTCAAGGGGAAGGTCGGCGATCTCAGCTTCGACAGACCTCTGGGTACCGATGGCGCGAGTGATGACGTTGCGGAGCGGGGAACGGTCTGCGTCCTCCTGGGTCATATGGCCGAGGCGCACCTGCTCATCAACGAGGGAGTGGTCGTTGGTTTCGCGCGTGAGCTGCCCTTTGCGGAAGAGGTAGCAGCGGCTGTCGCCGACGTGGCCGATAAGGGCGTGTCCGCTCTGGATGGCCACGGCGACGAGGGTAGTACCCATGCCGCGAAGCGCATCGTCCCGCGAGGCCTGTGCGTAGACGAGCCGGTTGGCGGCGTCGATGGATTCCTCGAGGGCCTGGCGGCGGTCTTCAGGAGTGGTAACGGCGCAGAGGCGCTGGATGAGGGTGTCAACAGCGATACGGCTGGCGACCTCCCCGGCGGCCGCTCCCCCCATGCCGTCACAGACAGCGAATACACCTGCATCGAGGCATTGTCCGTATGCGTCTTCGTTGCCGGTCCTGACCTTGCCCACATGCGTGAGCGCGGCGGCCTCAAGGGTGATGGTCTGTGGCGTCATTCGTGCGCTGTTCTGCTGCCTTTTCCACAATACATGCGGGCTGCGGAATGCTCAACCATTGATTCGGCGGCAGTTCTCAAAAGGGGAACATTCCAGAGCCGGAGCCATACGGGAACTTCCTTCGTGACCTCCGGGATAATTGGATGCTAGGGTACTTGAAATGCGTTTTCGGGGCGTTTTTGCGGCAGCGTTTTTGGCATTTTGGGGGTCCCTTACGGGCCATGCGGATGCCTCCTGTCCTGTAGCGCAGCCTCATCCTTTAACGGCGCCGCAGATCGCTATGATCTCTGGACGATACACGGAGGCGGAGAGCCTTTATCGCGCGGAGATTGCAAAGGATCCGAGCGACGAGGAGCTAGAGGCTGGATTGGTCAGAGTGCTGCTGGGCGAACAGAAAGTGGAGGATGCTGCGACGACGGTCCGCGCGGCGCTGGGAAAGGACCCACAGTCGCCGGTGCTGTTAACTGCCCTGGCGGAAGTGCAGCACAGGCAGGGCCTGCCCTGGGAAGAGCAGAAGACCCTGAGTGCTGCACAGGTACGCGGAATATGCTATCCGCTGCTGCATCTGGCGCTGGCAAACTATTTCCTGTTCAACTCCTATTACGCGACCGCGCAGCGCCAGATTGAAGTGGCGTACCAGCTGGACCCTTACGATCCGGAGATTCGGCGGATATGGATGCAGACCCTGCCGCGGACGCAGCGCATTGCGGAGTTAAAGAGGTATCTGGCGATCGACCACAGCAACGATGAAGAAGCGCGGAATGCAAGAACAGAGCTGACCGTGCTCGAGAGCGAGCAGACGGCGAACGGCGGTTGCCATCTTGTCTCACCCGTATCCTCCACTGAAATTCCTTTCCAGCCGATCATGTTCAATGCCGAGCTGGTGCGCGCGTGGGGGCTGGAGGTTGCGTTCAACAACCACAAATCGCGCCTGGTGATTGACACGGGCGCGAGCGGCCTTTACATCAATCGTTCGCTGGCGCAAAAGGCGGGGCTGAGGCCGGTGACCGAGACCCAGGCCTCGGGTATTGGCGACAAAGGACCACAGTCAGGGTATCTGGCTGTGGCCGACTCCATTAAAATCGGCGGCCTGGAATTCAGAAATTGCCTGGTGGAGGTAAGCGACAGCCGCAATGTTGTGGGCAACGACGGGCTGATCGGCATGAATGTGTTCTCCCACTTTCTGGTGACACTGGACTTTCCGTGGAGGAAGCTGACGCTGGGTCCACTGCCGCCGTATCCCGGGAGCGCGGCTGCACCGGTTCAGCTGAATACGGAGGGACAGGGGCAGCACTCCACCATGAGCGGCGGCCCGCACGACCGATATGTTGCTCCGGAGATGAAGGACTGGATGAGGGTATATCGCGTTGGCCATGCGTTGATTATTCCGGGCGTAATCAACAAAAAGAAAGATGGGCTTTTTGTGATCGATACGGGAGCGCAGTTGTCGGCGCTCACTCCGAGTGCGGCTGCTGCGGTTGCCAAGGTGCACGCCTATGAAGGGATGCAAATACGCGGCGTCGATGGGACAGTAAAAAATCCCTTGTATTCGCAGGACATCTCAGTGCGGTTCGGAAACCTGGAGCAGAAGTACGCCCGGATGACAGTCTTCAGCCTCGACGGCCTGAGCCAAGGGATGGGGACGGAGATTTCCGGGCTGCTGGGAGAAGACACGCTGGGCGTGCTGGTGATCCATATCGACTACCGGGACGGGTTGATGAAGTTTGAGTACTCGCCGAACCGGGGGTATCAGCATTTTTGAGGGGTGGAGGCTGCCGACACCGTCTTTGGCATGCCCGATCTCTGAAATTGCTTTAGTGCTCTTTGTTGCTCTCAAGACGGGATTCGGCTTCGCGGATGATCTCGTTGGCGTGCGCGTATTTTTCGGCGTCGTCACCAGCCTCGCTCCAGAGCTTGTGGCCGTGGTCGAGCTCCTTTTGCGCGGCGGCGAGGTCGATTTCTTCGGGTTTCATGGCGCTTTCCGCAAGGATGGTGACGCGCTCGGGAAGGACTTCGACGAATCCACGGGCGACGCTGAAGCGGTGGGACTCGTGGCGCACGCCTGCATGAAGGCGGACCTCGCCGGGAGCCAGCTCGGCGAGAAGGGGCGCGTGGCCGTAGAGGACCTCGAGATAGCCCGAACTGGACGGGACCTCGACCGAATCCGCGGTCTGGTCGACGAGGATGCGGTCAGGGGTGACGAGCCGAACACGTAGCTGGTTTTTGTCTGCCATGTTTTACGCGGTAGTCTTCATCTTCTCGGCTGCTTCGAGCACTTCGTCAATGGTGCCCTTCATGTAAAAAGCCTGCTCGGGGACGTCGTCGTGCTTGCCCTCGATGACCTCTTTGAAGCTGCGCACAGTGTCTTCGATCTTGCAGTAGCTTCCGGGGATTCCGGTGAACTGTTCGGCGACATGGAAGGGCTGCGAGAGGAACTTTTGCACCTTGCGGGCGCGCGAAACGGTGATCTTGTCCTCTTCTGATAGTTCGTCGATGCCGAGGATAGCGATGATGTCCTGCAGGTCTTTGTAGCGTTGCAGGATACGCTTGACGCCCTGAGCGACGTCGTAGTGCTCCTGGCCGACGACGCGTGGGGTGAGGATGCGCGAACTGGACGCGAGGGGATCTACGGCAGGGTAGATGCCAAGCTCAGAGAGCGGACGCGAGAGCACTGTGGTGGCGTCGAGATGGGCGAAGGTGGTCGCCGGAGCGGGATCGGTGAGGTCGTCTGCGGGAACGTAGACGGCCTGGACAGAAGTTACAGATCCGCGCTTGGTGGAGGTGATGCGCTCCTGCAGCTCGCCCATTTCCGTGGCGAGGTTGGGCTGGTAGCCGACGGCAGAGGGCATGCGGCCGAGCAGTGTGGAAACTTCAGAGCCGGCCTGAGTGAAGCGGAAGATGTTGTCGATGAAGAGCAGTGTGTCAGCGCCTTCCTGGTCGCGGAAGTATTCGGCAACGGTAAGGCCGGTGAGGGCCACGCGGAGGCGCGCTCCGGGTGGTTCGGTCATCTGGCCATAGATGAGAGCGGCCTTGGACTTGGGAAGGTTCTTGAGATCGATGACTCCGGCTTCCTGGAACTCAAGCCAGAGGTCGTTGCCTTCGCGAGTGCGCTCGCCGACTCCGGCGAAGACGGAGAAGCCGCCGTGCTTGGTGGCGACGTTGTTGATCAGCTCCTGAATGATAACGGTTTTGCCGACGCCGGCGCCGCCGAAGAGGCCGATCTTGCCGCCTTTGAGGAAGGGCTGAATCAAGTCGATGACCTTGACGCCGGTCTCAAACATTTCCTCAGACGTGGACTGCTCGTCAAAGGCCGGGGCTTCGCGGTGGATGGGCATGCGGACCTTCTCGCCGACCGGGCCGAGCTCGTCGACGGGGTTTCCGATGACGTTGAGGACTCGGCCGAGGGTCTCGCGGCCGACAGGCACGGAGATGGGGCCACCGAGATCGATGGCCTTCATGCCGCGCACCATGCCTTCAGTGGCCTCCATGGCGATGCAGCGGACACGCCCCTCGCCGAGGTGCTGCTGCACTTCGAGAATGACGTCGATGGGGACTGAGACGCTGGATCCTTCGCTGGTGACGCGCAGCGCCTGGTAGATGGCGGGCATCTTCGATTCTTCAAACTGGACGTCCACGGCCGGGCCGGAGACTTTAATGACTTTGCCGATGTTTTCTGCCATAAGATTCCGTTGCGTTTTCCTAAATTGCGGCAGCGCCGCTAACAATTTCGATAATTTCCTTGGTGATTGCGGCCTGACGGACGCGGTTCATGGTCAGGGTGAGGGCATCGATCATTTCAGAGGCGTTGTTGGTGGCCGAGTCCATCGCCGTCATGCGAGCGGCGTGCTCTGCGGCGACCGACTCCAGCATGGCGTGATAGAGCTGCGAGGTAATGTAGCGCGGGA
Organism: Acidobacteriaceae bacterium; assembly: GCA_030039895.1. Classification (GTDB taxonomy): domain Bacteria; phylum Acidobacteriota; class Terriglobia; order Terriglobales; family Acidobacteriaceae; genus Silvibacterium. The sequence goes on from JASHUR010000306.1 coordinate 4,656, forward strand.
GCACGTCGTTGAAGATGGAGGCAGCGGACTCCTCGTAGATGTAATCGACCTCCGAGGTGCCGAACTTTTTTGCCTCGTCCTCGAACTCCCTGATGTCGGCCTCGCGCTCGCCGGGCTCGACAGTGACGCCCGCGGTGATGGCGGCGCGTCCGGCCTCGGCGCGCTCTTCAGGGGTCATTTCCTCGACAGCGGCGATTTCGTGTTTGCCGATCTCGATGATAGGCAGGATGCGCTCGACGACGACGCGCTGCTGAATGACGGATTTGAACTCGTTGTAGACGATGTAGACGGCATCAGTCTCTTCGTGGACATAGCGGGCGACGACCTCTTCGCCGACTTCGCGCGCGCGCTCGAAGCTGAGCTTTTCCAGCAGGTGGGGGTGGTCGCCGGTGACTTCAATGCGGGCGGCGCGCTGACGCTGGCCGCGGACCCTGGGGTCTTCTTCTGACGCTTCGAGAAATTTGGCGGAGGGGTAGCGGCGGTGAAAGAGATCGCGACCCTTGCGGCCAATGGCCTCGACGTCGATTTCCTTGTCCGCATTGCGGTCGAGGAAGTGCATGGTGGCTTTGATGATGTTGGAGTTGAAGGCGCCGGCAAAGCCCTTGTCTCCAGAGATGACGATGATGAGGACACGCTTTTCCTTGCGGGTCTTAAGCAGCGGATGGCGAACCTCACCGGTGAGCGGATCGATGATCTCAATGCGTCGCTTGAGCGACTCAATGACGCTGGCCAGCATGGCGGAGTAAGGACGCGAGGCGATGGCGCGCTCCTGCGCGCGGCGCAGCTTGGCTGCGGAGACCATCTTCATGGCTTTGGTGATCTGGCGCGTGTTCTTCACGCTGCGGATGCGCCGCCGTAAATCGAGGACATTAGCCATGATCGAGTCTTACTTCGCCGCTCCGGCCGGGACTTCTTCCGCTTCGGGAGCCTCCTGCGCACTAGAGGCGGACTCAGGCTTGACCTTTGCCTCCTGATGCCCGGCGAGGAAATTGGCCTTGTATTCATTGAGGGCCTCGCCGATACGGCTCTTGAGCGTGTCGTCGAGAACCTTCTTTGTGGCGATATCGCTGAGCAGCGCGGTCTGCGCGGAGTCGAGGTACTTGTAGAGGCCCTCCTCGAAGGCGGGAATGTCCTCAACCTTGATGTCATCGAGGAAGCCCTGAGTGCCGGCGAAGAGGATGATGACCTGCTTTTCCGCGGTGAGCGGGTGGAACTGGGGCTGCTTCAGCAACTCCGTAAGGCGCTTGCCGCGGTTGAGCTGATTTTGCGTGGCCTTGTCGAGGTCACTGCCAAACTGTGCGAAGGCGGCGAGGTCGCGATACTGGGCGAGGTCGAGCTTGAGGGTGGCGCCAACCTGCTTGATGGCCTTGATAGCAGCGGAGAAGCCGACGCGCGAGACGGAGAGGCCGACGTTGACGGCGGGGCGAATGCCGGAGTTGAAGAGGTCAGTTTCGAGGAAGATCTGTCCGTCAGTAATTGAAATGACGTTGGTCGGGATGTAGGCGGAGACGTCGCCGGCCTGCGTTTCAATAATAGGCAATGCTGTGAGCGAGCCGGCGCCTTTCTCTTTGCTGAGCTTGGAGGAACGTTCAAGCAGGCGGGAGTGGAGATAGAAAACGTCGCCGGGATAGGCTTCGCGACCTGGCGGGCGGCGCAGCAGCAGCGACAGCTCGCGGTACGCCACGGCGTGCTTGGAGAGATCG
>JASHUR010000307.1 GCA_030039895.1 Acidobacteriaceae bacterium
TGATCCTTGAGTAGGAGTTAGTAGGCTGGGATTCCGGTGACGCTTTGCCCGATGATGAGGGTGTGGATGTCGTGGGTGCCCTCGTAGGTTTTGACCGACTCGAGGTTCATCATGTGGCGCATGACCGGGTAGTCGTCGGTGATGCCGTTGCCTCCGAGGATGTCGCGGGCGAGGCGGGCACATTCGAGGGCCATCCAGACGTTGTTGCGCTTGGCCATAGAGATGTGCTGGTGGTCGACGGAGCCTGCGTCCTTGAGGCGGCCGACCTGGAGCGCGAGGAGCTGGGCTTTGGTGATCTCGGTGATCATCCAGGTGAGTTTTTCCTGGACGAGCTGGTGGGAGGCGATGGGCTCGTCGCGGAACTGCTTGCGGAGCAGGGAGTACTGGAGCGCCGTGTCGTAGCAGGACATAGCGGCGCCGATGGCTCCCCAGGCGATGCCGTAGCGGGCCTGATTAAGGCACATGAGGGGAGACTTGAGGCCTCCGGTGCCGGGCATGAGGTTTTTGGCGGGGACGCGGACGTCCTGCAGCGAAAGGCCGGAGGTGACGGAGGCACGCAGCGACCATTTGCCATGCACATCGTAGGCGGTGAAGCCGGGACGGTCGGTTTCAACGAGGAAGCCGCGGACGCGGTCGCCGTCTGAATTGTCATCGTTTGCGCTGTCTTCTTTAACCTTGGCCCAGATGATGGCGACGTCGGCGATGGTTCCAGAGGTGATCCACATTTTTTCGCCGTTGAGGATGTATTCGTCTCCGGATTTGACGGCGCGAGTGCGCATGCCGCCGGGGTTGGAGCCGAAGTCGGGCTCGGTGAGGCCGAAGCAGCCGAGTTTTTCTCCTGTGGCGAGTTTAGGGAGCCAGTAGTCTTTTTGCTCGTCGGAGCCGAAGGTGTGGATGGGGTACATGACGAGGGCGGACTGGACGCTGACGAAGCTGCGGACGCCGGAGTCTCCGCGCTCGAGCTCCTGCATGACGAGGCCGTACTCGACGTTGGACATGCCGGCGCAGCCGTAGCCGTGGATGTTGGCTCCGAAGAAGCCGAGCTGGCCCATTTGCGGGACGAGCTCGCGGGGGAAACGGCCCTCGCGGTTGCACTCCTCGATGATGGGGATGAGGTTGTCTTCGATGAAGTCGCGTGTGGTGGAGCGGGCGAGGCGCTCGTCTTCGGAGAGGAGATTGTCAAAGCCGATGAAGTCGACGCCTTTGAATTTGAAGGCCATAGGTTGAGGCTCCCTTACGCTGAAGCAAACGTATTAGGGTAGCAGAGAACGAGGCGAGAGCGTACTTGAAGACAGAGAAATGCGGCGCTCCGTCCATCCATGGCTTTGCTAAGGGGCTTGCGGTGGAAAGCAAGCAAGGATGGATGAAGCGCCGCGGGGTTATAGTTACGCCGATTTTCTGAGGCCGCTGCCTGAGGTTTCTGCGTGGCTCAACTGTTTGACCGGGTCAGCGATGTAGTTAAAGTCGGGTTCCTGGTTCCAAGGGCCGCGCTGCGGCGATCCATTGGAGGACAGGTGGTAGTAGATGTTGACAGTTTCATCGGGCTTGACGGTCCCGAAGGCTGGTTCGGTGAGTTTGCCCATGGAGTCGAGCGCCTTCATGAACATTTTAGTGTGAGAGATTTCGCGGGTGAGAAGGTGATGAAGGGCCTTCTTGGTCCCGGCATCGCTCGCACGCTTCAGGAGGGCCTCGTAGGTTTCTCTGGCCCCGCCTTCGGCTGCGATATCGGCGCGGAGGTCGCGGACGATGTCGCCGCCTTCATTGATGTAGGAGGCGGTCCAACTGACGCCGGAGTCGTCGACGAAGTGCGGCCCTCTGCCACGGAGAGCAAAGAGCGGGCTGCGGTGCGCATCTGCTTCGAGCTTGTCGATGCCTCTGGTGTGCTGCTCGATGAGTTTGCCGACTACCTCGAGATGGCTGAACTCCTCGAGGGCAATGTCCTGCAACATGTCGCGAATGCCGGCGTTGTCGCAGTGCATGGATTGGACCCAGTATTGCAGCGCGGCGGTGAGCTCACCAGTGGCTCCGCCGAACTGTTGCAGCAGGAACTGGGCGTATGCAGGATCCGGATTTTTTACTTCAACCGGAACGATGAGTTCTTTGCGATGGAAAAACATTCGGTGTCTCCTTCGTGATGGTTCTTCCACCCGGTGCGGAGCATTACGCGCGAAACGCGACAGTCCGGCGGGAGGAAGACTCCGGTCTGGTCGTGCGTTGCGGTTGAACGTTCTTTCGATCTGCGTCTCTGGCGCAGAGAGTCTTGTCAACGAATTTTCGCGAGGCTTGCACGCCTTCTGAGGCACAGGTGCTTGATGTGCCTATCCCGCTGGCGGTCGATCGGACACGAGACAAAAACTACCAGCGAGAAGCAGAGGCCATTTCATGCTGTCATCGACGAGCGGACTTCCGACGACGGCGGAGCGGTCGCTGCCACGAACTGAATTCCTGCCGGATGGGTCCATCGTGCTGTTTTCGCGTCTTCGTGCAAAAGACGTACATGGGAAGGAGAGTGTTCAGAGGAACCATCTGTCCTTCCGAGGCGTAGTATCGGGGGCCCCAAATTTGAAAGTATCCGGCGGCAGCAGTATAGCGCCGAGAGGCCGGCCAAAAAATGGAATCCGGGGAAAGGACTTTTCATGTGATCGCAAGGTACGGATGGCAGCTTATCTAGCGGCGAAAATTGCAGCAACGGCGGTGCGATTTATACGCGGAGGTGGTTAGAAGCGGCGACGCGGCCGTACCAGAGGCCGGAGTCCTTGATGGTGCGCTTCTGAGTGCGGAAGTTGACGTAGGTGAGGCCGTAGCGCTGAGTGTATCCGTCGGCCCACTCGAAGTTATCGACGAGGCTCCAGGCGTGGTAGGCGCGGACGCGTGCTCCGTCACGGATGGCGCGGGCGAGCTCGGCGAGATGCTGCTGGTGGAAGCGGATGCGGCGCTGGTCGGGGACGTGACCGGTGTCATCCGGGCTGTCGAGAAAGCTGCAGCCGTTCTCGCTGATCTCGATGATGGGGTTGTGGAACTCGCGCGAGATTTGCGTGACGAGGTCGTACATGCCGGTGGGCCAGATTTCGAGGCCGGCGTCAGTGAGCGGGCCTTCGGTGGGCATTTCGACGTGAATCTGAGTGAGCGGGTCGCGGGCGGAGGCGCCGCCTTCACCTTCTGTCTCTGTGCCGAAGTGGCCGGACGGGCCGGAGACGCAGGTGGAAGTTGCGTCAGACACGATGCGCCGCGTGTAGTAGTGGAAGCCGAGCCAGTCGAGCGGGACCTTCATGATTTTGTCGTCGCCGGGACGGTAGTCCATGGCGGCGTAAGGTACAGGTCCGATGAAGGCATCAGGATATTTGCCGTACATGGCCGTGGTGAGGAAGTAGAGGTTGTTCATGGCGTGGTAGCGCGCGGCGGCGGCAATGTCGGCGGGGCTGTTGGTTTTGGGATAGGCAGGGGCCATTCCGTAGGCGCTGCCGACGGTGGCTTTGGATGACGCGGCCTTGATGGCGCGGAAGCCCATGCCCTGCGCGAGGTTGACGGTGTGCGCGGCGCGGAGGAAGCGGTCGAATCCGGTCTTTTGCGGAGGAAAGACGCCGATGCCGTATCCGTAGTAGGTGAAGGTCCAGGGCATATTGAAGGGCGCCCAGACGGTGAGGCGGTCGCCGAGATGTTTGGCGAGGGCTCCGCAGAAGTCGGCGTAGTAAGAGGCGAGGTCGCGGTTGGGCCATCCACCGCGGTCTTCGAGTGCCTGGGGGAGATCCCAGTGGTAGATGGTGCAGAAGGGGCGGATGCCGGCTTCAAGGATGGCGTCGACGAGTCGGCTGTAGTGGTCGATGCCCTTTTGATTGACGGGGCCGGTGCCGGTGGGCTGGATGCGCGCCCATGAAGTGGAGAAGCGGTAACTTTTCTGGTTGAGGCGCTTTAGGATGGCGATGTCTTCTTTGAAGCGATGGTACTGATCGCAGGCAACGTCTCCAGTGTCAGAGCCTTTGATTTTGCCGATGGTGTGGGTGAAGCGGTCCCAGTTAGATTCGCCTTTGCCGTCGATGTTCCAAGCGCCTTCGACCTGATACGCCGCGGAGGCCATGCCCCAGAGGAAGCCATCGGGGAAGCGGGCGGAGTCGATGGCGGAGGCTGGAATTGCGCCGGGGATGTGGTCTGGTGTGTAGTCTGAGGCGGACTGTGGAGCAAAGGGCTGGTGCGGCGCGGGGAGAGCGTTGGCGCTGCGGGAATGGCCGGCGAGGATGGCTCCGCCTGCGGTGACGAGCGAGGATTTGACGAAGTTCCGACGGTCCATAAGCGGTATGCTCCTATGGGCCGCCAACTTAACATTGGCAAGAGTGTTTAGTCAAACGTTTGACTAATGGGAAAAGCCAATCTGCGGCAGTTGATGAAAGCTAATGACCGGTACAGATTACTGGACGAGGCGGGAGTGCTTTCGATGCGGGGTGGCAGAGAAGGGACGTGCAGGCGGAGCACCGGCAGGATGGGACTGACCGGGCGGCTGCGGTACCGCTACAATCAAATTTGCTGTAGGGTTTAGATCTTTATTTATTGGGCGATATTGATTGGCCAAGGTCATACGCATAACGGACAAGCGCGTGGTGAAGGTTGTTCACCACGAGCCGATGAAGGACATCGGGATCAATTGCGGTGTGTATTTTGCCGTGATGCTGATTACGGTGATTCTCGACAGGATTTTTCCTTTCAAGACTGCCCTGACGTGCGTGCTGGTACTGGTGCCGTATCTGCTGCTGTTCGGGTTCATTCTGATACGGCGATGGATGCAGCGTCCGGAGTTTCCGGTGGGCAGCCCTATAGCCGCGGTATATCCGCTGATGCTGGTGTGGATAGGCGCTGTGCTGGTGGCGGCGATTTTTGCCTACAACAACGGGCTGTTCAGTTCATTTACGCT
>JASHUR010000308.1 GCA_030039895.1 Acidobacteriaceae bacterium
CTCGCACTCGGGAAAAACAGCACCGTCTGGTACGGAGGCTTCACTCGCTTCGGGAAAAACAGGTATGCCGCCATCCGCTCCCCGTTGTATGCCGTGTCAAACGTCACCTTTACCTCGCGCCAGTCCGCCGTCTGCATCACCACGCCTTCCACCTTCGCGTTCAGCGGAGTCTTCGGATAGGCATACAGCAGTTTGTACGCCTGGAACACCGCATCGCTCACGGGCTTGTACGTTGCAAAGTCCCGCGTTACCCGGTGCACCGTCGCCGCAGCTGCCTCCGGTATCGCTCCCAGGTTGCGCACGCAGCGGAACCCGTTCGTATCCGAGCGGTCGTAAGGTGACAATGCCTCCGGGCTCGTATACAGATAGCTCGGCGACCGCCACGATCCGCCCAGAATAAAGCGCACATCCCTATCCACCGGATTCGCAATCCACTCGCGCACATTGCCGGCCATGTCATATGTGCCGTACCGTCCCATCCCTTTATATGTACCTACCGCTGCCGCGCCCTTGCTGCTAAGGTTGCTCATCTGCGCTGTGTACTCGGCAATATCAAAATCGGCCACCTCATACCACTGTCCCAGCACCGGCAGCGACTTGCCCGCATACGCCGCATATGCCGCGGCCTCATACCAGCTCACGCCAGCAACAGGAAAGGCCGCTTTCCCTTCGGGGTAATGTCCGCCTGTCCACGTCGACGGTCCGGGGCGTCCCGTGCTGTCGCGGAACAACTCCATCCCCTCGCTCCACGACAGCGTCTTTCCGTCTTTTTCGAACACCGCAGGCCAGTACTTCGGATTCTCATAACCGCCGTGGTCCACAAAATCCTGATACTCGCGGTTCGTCACTTCATACTTGTCGATGTAGTAATTGGGAAATAGATACGGTCCGAGCCAGCCGATAAAGAACTCGTAGCTTGTCCAGTACCCTCCGCGCACATACACCATTCCTGGCGGAGCTGTCGCATTGCGGCCTAAATCAAAATCAGTCGCCTCCCATGTTTCGGGCGCCGCCACCATCTTGCCCGCTCCCGCCTTTGCCACCGTCCAGCGGAAATATCCCTTCGGAATCCGAACATCTTTCAGCGGAGTTGCGCCCAGCTTCATCACCGGCCCATCCGGCGTCAGATAGTCCTGGATCGACACCTGCGCTCCCGCCGGATCGGAAGCCACGCTCACCAGATGCGTATTTTCATTCCATAGTTGCCGCAAATGCGCATCGTCCGGCAGATATTTCCTTGCCCGTTTTAACACCCGGAACGCCGCCAGCGGTCTGCGCGCCGCAAGCAGGCCCTCAATCTGCGGAATTGCATCTTCCTTCGCCCAGGACCGCTCCGCCACGCGATGATACAGCCACCACCCCGCTGCGCCGCCCGCAAGCAGCAACAATAGCAGCGCTGCCGATAGCGCCTTTAGAAATCGCGTAGAGCGCTGCTCAATTGCGGAAACAGGAACCGTCATCCGAGTCAAAAGCTCTGATAAGTCACGCGTCATTTCTTCCGCTGTCGCGTACCGCTGTGCAGGATCTTTCTGCATTGCCTTGTTGACAATGCGCTCTGCCTCTTCAGGCGCATCGGGCCGCGCCTGACGCACTGGCATGCACCGGTCCGCAACCACCGCGCGCAGCACTGCTACACTGTTCTCTCTCTTAAAAGGCGGACCGCCCGTCAGCAACTCGTAGTACAGCACGCCCAGGCTCCACAAGTCGGTACGCTTGTCTACGCTCTTGCCCAGTGCCTGCTCCGGCGACATATACATCGGAGTCCCGATCACTCCTGAAGCCTCTGTAACCGAGCGCGAACTGTCTGTGCCTGCAAGCAGCTTCGCCACGCCAAAGTCCAGCACCTTGGCATTGCCCTTCGGCGTAATCATTACGTTTGCCGGCTTCAGGTCTCTATGGACCACTCCGTGCTCATGTGCCTCTTCGAGTGCTTCCGCAACTTGCTGAACAATACGCGTCGCCTCGGCCACCGGCATTGGGCCGCTCTTCAGAGCCATCCGCAGCGACCGCCCCTGCACGCACTCCATCACAATGTAGTCGGTCCCGTCCTGCTCGCCTGCGTCATACAGCGCTGCAATGTGCGCATGATTCAACCGCGCCAGCGCCAAAGTCTCGCGTCGGAAATGGCTTCGCGCCTTTTCGCTCACCAGCACGCCGGGCGTCAGAATCTTGATCGCAACCACGCGGTCCAGCTTCTCGTCGTGCGCGCGATACACCATGCCCATCCCGCCCGCGCCCAGTTGTTCCACAATTACATACCGCCCAAGCCGCGCGCCCGGGCCAAACCCTCTGCCCGGTACGGCAGCCACAGTCGGCTGCTCCCATGGAGAATCGGAAAGAAATCCGCTCAGCCGGTCATTTTCTTCCAGTAGTTCCTCAACTTGTCGGCGTATCTCCGGGCGGCCGGCGCAGGTATCGTCCAGAAAGGCAGCGCGGCGCTCGCGCGGCATGTCGAGCGCCTCTCCGAACAACTGCTGCACCATGGCATCTGGACTGTTCATCCCGCAGCCCTCCGCTTTTACAACAGAACGAACCGGTTTTCACAGTACTATGCAGTTAGCAGGGGGAAGTATGGAACCCGGCAGCAACGAAATTACGCAGCTGCTGCATGAGATGCAAGGCGGCGACCACAATGCCGCCGAAAGACTGTTGCCCCTTGTATACAACGAACTGCACCGCCTCGCAAAGGCTTGCATGCGCCGCGAGCGCCCCGGTCACACACTGCAAACCACCGCCCTCATCAATGAAGCCTATCTGCGCCTTGCCGGAGACGACGTCACCTGGCAGGACCGCGCCCACTTCATCGGTTTCGCAGCCAACGTCATGCGCCAGGTCCTTGTCGACTACGCCCGCGCGCGCGGTGCGCAACGCCGCGCCGGCCACATGCACCGCGTGGAGATGCGCGACGACCTCGCCGTTTCCCCCGAACGTCTGGATGAAGTTGCCTTCGTCGATGAAGCCCTCTCGCGCCTCGCTGCCGCCAACCCCCGCCAGGCCCGCATCGTCGAGCTGCGCTATTTCGGCGGCCTTTCCATCGAGCAGATTAGCCAGGTCCTCAACCTCTCGCCCCGCTCCGTCAAGCGCGACTGGTCCCTCGCGCGTATCTGGCTCTTCCGCGAGCTCAATCCGGACGCCGCGCTCCCTCCAAAAGACCAGAAATAATTTTCTTTTTCGTTGCCCCTTTTTCCGGAACATTACGCATTCCTCAGTGAAGGCGGTTGTAAGACGCCTTCCACGGGAGGAACCAAAATGAAATCCAATATTCGCGCATTCGTCGTCACCGCCCTGTTCGCTGCTACTTCGCTCGTGCCCGCAGTGCATGCCCAGACAGGGACGGTCGTCAAAGTCAACGTACCCTTTGCCTTCGACTGCGGTCCAAGCCACTTTGCGCCCGGAACCTACACGCTCAACATGATCCGCATGAACACCATGCTCGTGCGCAGCCCGCATAACGCCGGATTGGTCATGACCGAGTCGGATTACAGCCTGAAACCCAACAAGACCGGAATCGCCGTCCTCAGGAAATATGGCGACCGTTATTTCTTGGAAGAGCTCTGGCTCCCCGACAGCACCACGCACATCAAGGTGTACGAATCCAAATGGGAACGGCGCGCCGCCACGGAACTGGCGAGTGAGGGCCGCAATCCCTCCACCATCGAACTGGCCCTTCTTGACGTATCACAACCCACGGATCGCTGAAGGGGGCCGTCCTGGCGCAGTGGGCAACTGCGCCAGGACATTAACATTTATGCATCATAGCGACACAATTTACTTCGATAACCGACTACTTCAGTTCAAAAACATCGTCCTGTACAGCGTGTCCCGCTGCACCGGCTTGAACCCCGCATCGCGAATCACCCTTCGCAGCTCTTCCTCGGTCGTGCAGTTCGAGGTTCCCGCGGCCTTTACCACGTTCTCCTCCAGCATCACTGATCCAACATCGTTTCCGCCGAACCGCAGTCCCAGTTGCAGAACCTTCAGCCCCTGCGTCACCCAGCTCGACTGCACATTCTCAATGTTGTCCAGATAAAGACGCGAAATCGCCAGCACCTTCAGGTACTCAACCGCCGTCGCCTCGTCCCATCCGCGCCCGCCCAGCGCCGTGTTGTGCGGCTGAAAGCTCCACGGAATAAACGCCGTAAATCCGCCCGTCTCCTCCTGCAGCCGCCGCACCTGCTCAAAGTGGTTCACGCGATGCTCAAACGTCTCGCCCACTCCAAACATCATTGTCGCCGTCGTGCGCATGCCCAGCTGGTGGGCCGTCCGGTGCACCAGCACCCAGTCATCCGTCGAGCACTTCAGCCGCGCAATCCGGTGCCGCACCTCGTCGTCCAATATCTCCGCGCCGCCGCCCGGAATCGAATCCAGCCCGGCGTCCCGCAGCCGCATGATCGTGTCCCGCACCGTCAGGTCGCTGTACTCCGCAATCGCCAGAATCTCCGACGCCGAAAAGCAGTGCAGCCATATCTGCGGAAACCGCTGCTTGATCCCCTTCAGCAGCCGCTCGAACCACTCAATCTTCAAATCCGGATGCAGTCCGCCCTGCATCAGCACGCCCGTGCCGCCCATCTCGATGGTTTCGGCAATCTTCTGGTAGATCGTCTCAAAGTCCAGAATGTATCCTTCGCTCGCCAGCTTGCCCTTCAGCGGACGGTAAAACGCGCAGAACGTGCAGTACTCCGTGCAGAAGTTCGTGTAATTAATGTTGCGGTCGATGATGTACGTCACCACGCCTTCCGGATGCAGCTTCCGCCGCACCGCATCGGCATCCATCCCCAACCCAATCAGATCATCAGAGCGGAAGTATTCCAGCGCCTGCTCGCGTGATATCGGCATATCTAAATTCTAGAAGAAATCGCGCGCTGCCGCCTACCGATGAGGAATTAGCCCCTGCCAACTCGATGAAATCGACCACAAGCGCCCATCAAAATTCGCTCGCCTCAGCCCTCATAGCTCAAAGCAATCTGCATCTTACGTCGCACAGACATTTTTGTAACCAAATTTCGATCTGGACTTCAGGGGGCCCGTCCAAATATGCAACCAGTTCAAAGACTCCGCCTTATCCTCTCTGCAGCCGTCCTCATTTTCATTCTTCTTCCTTCCATCGCACGCGCCGCCGCGCCAGCGCCGCAAAAGAAACCCACCGACACTCTCGTCTTCACCAACGGGGACACACTCACCGGCACCTTCGTCCGCGAAGTCGGCGGCAAGGTCACCTTCCACAGCGACATGCTCGGCGACCTCGATATCCCCTGGAAGAACATCAAGGAGATCCGCACCGGAACCACCCTTGCCGTCATCAAGAGCGGCGTCGTCCTCAGGCGCGGCCACATGCCTGCCAATCTGCCCGTCGGAACCCTCGCTGTCAGCAACGGCTTCATCACCGTGCACCCGGCCAACCACGCCATGATCCAGCCCATCCCCATCAAGAGCGCAGCGTACATCATCGACGAAGCCTCGCTCCAAAAGCAGATCGTCGGCCGTCCCGGCATCACGCAGGGCTGGAACGGAGCCGCCACCGTAGGCCTCACTCTCGTCCAGGCCACGCAAAATCAGTACGCCTTCTCCGGCTCTGTCGCGCTCGCCCGCGTCGTTCCCACCGTCAACTGGCTTGCGCCGCGCAATCGCACCACCGTTGACTATGCTCAGTCCTACGGCAAAATCACGCAGCCCGCCTACACTGACCCAACCGGCACCTTCGTTCCTGCCACCTCTACCAAGACCTCCATCTTCCACGCCGATGCCGAACGGGATGAATACCTCTCTCCCCGCATCTACTATCTCGGAACTGTAGCCTTCGACCACAACTACAGTCAGAGCCTCGACCTCCAGCAGATCTACGGCGGCGGCATCGGCTACACCATCCTTAAGTCTCCTGTGCAGGAGCTGGACGTAAAGGCCGTCGTGCAATATGAGCGTCAGGCATTCTTCAGCGCCACGCCGCCTCCGCCGGCCAGCAAAGACCTCATCGCTTCCACATTCGGCGGAACCTACGTCCGCCACGTCACCAAGGGCATCGTCTTTACGCAGAACCTCGACTACATCCCCGCATGGAACAACCTCCACGCGTACTCCTTCAACGAGAACGACACCCTGGCTCTGCCCGCATACAAAAATTTCAGCTTCTCGCTCGGCACGCTCGACACCTATCTCAACGACGTCCCGCTCACCTATCCGCCCACCAAGCGCAACTCCTTCCAGTTCACCGCCGGAGTCACCTACAGCATCAAGTCCAAATATTAAAAACGGTACCCCACACAAGCTTCTGCTGCTTGTGTGGGCAAGCACCACCCCTCCCGAACCAAACTCGGTACGTCTGCGCGTGCTCAGCTCGCCTCTTTCACATTCTCACCCGCCCGCTCGCGATAAAATAAAAACAACCCACACAAAATCACCTCGACGCTCGCATCGTCTGCGTCGCAGGACCCTTTCGATTCACCCATAAGATTTGAGGCCAAACTTCATAGCCCCCGCGGGCACCAATTTCACGGAGCCGAACGATTTGTATGCAACCTAAAGCGACCCTCCGCCTTGCCTTGTTTTCTGCACTCTTTGCGCTGTTCGCTGCCTTGTGCGCCCCATCGTTGTTTGCTGCCGACTCGCCCACCCTCTTCGGCGGCCATAAAACCAAGGCCCAGAAGCCTAAGCCGCCCCAGACGCCGCCTCATGACGTCATCGTCTTCACTAACGGTGACCAGCTCACCGGCGTACTCCTCCGCGAAGTCGGAGGCAAGGTCATCTTCCACAGTGAAATCCTCGGCGACGTCACCATTCCCTGGTCAAAAATCAAGTCTCTGCATACGCAAACGCAATTGGCCGTCCTTAACAAGAGCATCACCCCGCGCCGCGGCCAGGTTCCTCGCCAGTTGCCGATGGGGAGCCTATCCGTCGCTGACAATCTGATCACCGTGCACCCCGTCAACCACGCCATGATCAAGCCAATCCCCGTCAAGGACGCCCAGTACATCATCGATGAAACCACCCTCGAAAAGCAGATCTACGGCCATCCTGGTTTCTTCTCCGCCTGGAACGGCGCCGTGACCGCTGGCGCTACCGTCGTCAACGCGACCCAGAAGCAGTACACCTACAACGGCGCCATCGCCCTCAACCGCACCGTCCCCACCCTCTCCTGGCTCGATACCGTCAACCGCACCACGCTCGATTTCAACGGCTCCTACGGAAAAATCACCCAACCCGCGTATACGTCTGAGGGCGTCTTCTATCCCTCCACCAACACCAAAAGCGCCATCTATCACGGCGACGCCGAGCGCGATGAATACTTCTCCACCCGCTTCTACGTCCTGGCCCAGACTTCGTTCGACCACAACTATAGCCAGGGCCTCGACCTCCAGCAGATCTACGGCGGCGGCCTCGGCAGCACCGTCATCAAGCGGCCCAAGCAGTCGCTCGACATCAAGGCCACAGTCCAGTACGAAAAGCAGCAATTCATCAACGCCACCGACGGCGTCAACCAGAATCTCGTCGGCTCCACATTCGCCGGCGTCTACGCTCTCAAGTTTCCGCGCGGCGTTGTGCTCAATCAGCAGTTAGCCTACGTCCCTGCCTGGAACAACCCCCACGCGTATTCCGCCAATGAGTCCGATACCATCGCCATCCCCTTCTACAAGTTCCTCAGCTTCTCTCTCGGAACCATGGACAGCTACCTCAACAATCCGTCGCCCGCGGTCCCGCCCACGCAGCGCAACTCCTTCCAGTTCACCTTCGGCGCAACCTACCAGTTCAAGACGAAGTATTGAGCTGCCTCGTGCCCCACAAACCCCGCATCCTCCGTTATTATGGGAGCTACCTCAGCAGTACCCCTGTCTTACAACCTCGAATCAGCGGAGCGCATTTATGCAGCTCACCCTCGAACCCGACACTGTTATCTGGCCTGAAACCCACTACGTCTACGTCGAGAAATCCGGCCCCTTCATGACCATCGCCCCCGCCGCCTGGCAGGAGCTGCACCAGCGCATCCCCGAGCTCGAAGCCCTCAACTACCAGATCACCGGCTACCACAGCCTCTACAAAATGAATCCGAACCTCTACCGCGCCGGAGTCTCGCTCCCCGCGCGCCCCGACGACCTTCCCCTTGGCCTTCACTACGAGCACTTCCACGGCGGCCCCTATCTCCGCTTCACCCTCCTCGGTCCCTATTCGCAGCTCGGCGAAGCCACCGGCCGCGTCTGGAAATACGTCGAAGACAAAGGCATCGCCATCCGCGAGGACTTCGCCATCGAGAACTACGTCAACGATCCCCGCACCACCGACGAGTCCCAACTCATCACCGAAATCCTGCTTCCCTCTGACTAGCTCTGCCTAATTCGGTGGTCCGTTCACTCCTCCGCACTCCGCCAGCGGAGCCAGCTGCAATTTCTTTCCATTTACCTTGATTCGCCCCATCTCGCCGGTCAGGTGTACATCAATCTCCGCCCATGACTCCCCGCCTGTGTCTCCCTTGATGTTCAGCGCCTTCGTATACCCGCATACCTTCATCGTTTCCAGCTTCTTGCCCGGCAGCAGCGCCTGCATCAGCGACGGATCACCCAACTCCGGCTTGCCGCCCACCACCACCAGGCTCACGCTTCCCGGCTTCGCCTTCAGCAGCGCCATCGCCGCCGGATCACCCTCTGCGGGATACACCACAATGTCC